>JAGRCC010000770.1 GCA_020433785.1 Anaerolineae bacterium | reverse complement strand
TGCAAGCTCGTGATTTTATGCAGTATCTAAACATTATTCGAAAATGGTGGTGGGTCATCGCCCTCCTATTTGTCGCCACCGTTGGCACGATGTTGGTGATCTCGGTTATCGCCGATAAAGAGTACGAGGCTACCGTCACCGTGCAAGTTAGCGCCCCGCCGCCTGAAGAAGCGCCGCTGTACAGCCAATTTGGGCGTGAGGCGCTAAGCGATGAGATTGAGCAAGCCCGCACCAGCTTCAGACAACTGCTGGAAAATGGTGACGTCGCTTTCCGCACCTTAGAGGAGTTACCTGATATCGAAATTGGGTCACGCGAACTGCGGGACGAAAAAATGACGGTAGACACCTTAAACAGCGTCCAACTCCTCCATATTAGTGTCCGGGCCGATGATCCGGATACGGCCGCGCTGCTGGCGAATAAGGTGGTTGATGTTGGCTTGGAGCGCTATGGCGATCTTCGCGCTCAATCAACGGCCAATACCATCGACTTCATTGACGAGCAGCTCAGAGGCGCTCAAGAAGATCTTAAAACGGCCGAGTTTGAACTGTCTCAATTCCAGATTTCCAACAAAATCGGCACGCTGAACCGGGCAATGGACAACCAATACAGCCTCATTCGCTCCCTAGAGATCGAGGATAACCTGGCTCGGGCCGAGGGCGATACGGTCAAAGCCAAAGCCCTGAACGAGATGATCTTGGAACGTGAAGTTGAGCTGCAGAATATGATCGGGTTATCCAGCGATTACGTGGCGCTGGAAGATCGAGTCGAACGCACCCGAAAAAATTACAACTATTTACTCGACCGGCTGTCAGAAGCTCAAATCAAAGTAAACCAGATCCGTGAAGTCGGGTTCATTCAAATTATTACGCCGGCCTGGCCGCCCACCAGCCCCGTGGTTTTAATCAGCGGCCGTATGTTGGCACTGGGCGTCATCGCCAGCCTGATCGGCGGGGTTTTGCTAACGTTCCTATTAGAATATTTTGAAATATCAGGCACGTTTCGCAGGGCTCATGAGTCAAAAGAAAAAACTGACATTAGTGCTCTGCCCGACAGTGTTCACTAATTCAGACCTTAACCCATGTCAGAGCTTGCATTTTACATTCGTCTACCGAAGCCGTCTTATGTTCTTTCACAATTATCACCTCGGCAAAGGCCCAGCCCTGAGTTAAATCAGTTAATCCACCACCTGGCCGAAATTTACCAGTTGGGTGAGATACAAGCCTGCTATCGCGCCCCACGGACCAATAGTCTCAACTTTTTTGCCACAACGCCACAAGGGAAGTTCGTGATTCGACGCCAGAATCTGTCAGAGACAGCCGTGGCTTATGAATTCGAGATTTTATCGTTCTTGCTGAACCGTAACTTTCCCGCCCCCCGGATGCGCCTCAGTAAAATGGGGCAGGCTTGGGCCAACGTGGGCGAGACGCGTTACAGCGTTTATGAATTCATCGAGGGGTACGCCCCGGCCAATTTTGTGTGGTGGCCGGGCACGAAGCGCAAGGTATTTGTCCGATGCGGGCGGGTTTTAGGCGAATACCATCGGGCCATCACCGGCCTGGAACCGGCCGTTTTTAAGTGGAACGGCTATCGTCCGGGCGATTATCGGCGCTGGCAGCCGGGGGATTGGTTCAGACAAGCGGTGGCTGAAATTCGGTCGTGGCTGCAAAAGTCCGCTGCCGACCAGCCCATCGATGATTTTGCCCGGACTCATCTCGATGACATCAGCCGACTGCTTGATTTAGAAGAAACCGTCGAGAGCCGGACCGACTTATCAAAATTAGTCATTCACGGGGATTATGCCCCCTGGAACGTGCTGTTTCGATCGGACCATACGCCCTTGATCATTGATTTCAATGAGTCGCGGCTGGATTTAAAAATTTATGACTTGATGCTGGCCACGTTCTGGTTTGCCTGGCGGAACGATCACCTTGACGCCGATCGCGCCTTAGCTTTGCAGGCGGGTTACAGCCAAACCAACCAACTCAACGCCAGCGATTTAGACCTGGCCGGCCCGGTATTCCGCTGGGTTATGGGCCGGTCGCTGATCGAACGACTTTATCATCATTATGACGGGTATCGCAAAATCAGTAACGACCCGGCCATTTTACAGGAACAATACACTATGTGCGTTTTTGCAAAAGAGCAGCCCCATCAGTTAATCGCGGGCTTAAAAGGATAATCGAATATGGGGGCGTTGCGCACATCATTAAAATCGATGTCTAATTTTGGCTTTGATCGCTTAGTTAAAATGAGAGGGCCGTTAATCGGGCTGCTGGTCGTGGCGCTGGGGATTCTCATCGGCGTGTCGATTAACTCACAGGAGGCGGCCGAACTGGTGGTTTCCATTACCATTGTCGTGGCCATCATGGCCTTGATGATCGTTAATCCCTTAAACGGTATCCTATTATGGTTGTTTTTTATGGCCTTCATCGATACTTGGGTTGAAATCCCGATGGGAGCCGGCGTGCCTGATTTATCGTTTAGCCGTTTCATCGCCGCGTTTTTAGCCGTGTTTACCCTGGCCAAGGCGGCCATCGGTAAGTTTCGTTTTGTCCCGCTCAGCCTGACCGATATTTTGATCTTTGTGGTCCCGCTCGGGCTAATTATTTCGGCGCCATTAGCCGTTGAACCGATGCTCTTTATTCAATCGACCGTCTTTGAAATCTTTTTGATGACCGGCCTGATCTACTTTTTCGCCAAAAACCTGGTGCAAAGTAAGGAAGATTTGCACCTGATGTTTATGGTTATCGCCCTGTTTGGTTTTGTAGCAGCCTTGTACGCGGCATTTGAGCATGCGACCGGCCAAATTTGGTTTTTACCCAAAGACGGCATCGCCGGCAAAACGGTCGCCCAGTTGACGGCTTTTAGGGGTGAAACCAATATCCGCCTCATTTGGGGCATCATGGGGGGCACCGGAGAAATGGGGCGCGTTCTGGCGCTTACTATTCCGGTCACATTTTACCTTTTCTTTGAACAAGCCAGATCGCTTCGGGCTAAACTGGTGGTGTCGGTGATGCTAGTGGCGCAGTTTTATGGAATTATCATTGCCATGAGCCGCACCCCGTGGATTGCCCTGTTGTTAGCCCTGTTTGTGATGCAGTTTTTCTATCCTCAGTTCCGAAAATTATTCTTTACCATCGTGTTTATTGCCGTGATCGGCATTGGCTTCACCTGGGATTTGGTCAGCGATAGTCAAGTAGCCAATCGGGTCAATGATAATGTGTCCACCTTGGAAGGCCGGCAAGCTCGCTGGGACGCCGGTTTCAATATGTGGCAGCAGCAGCCGATTCGCGGGTGGGGCTACGGCCAATTCGCTCGCAACTCAGGCAAATTCCGCACCGATGGTGAAAAAGGCAATTTTGGCAACGGGGCGATTGAAAATGATTTCCTAAGTATTTTGGTCGCGAGCGGCTTAATCGGCTTTGGGCCGTATGCCCTTTTTCTACTCGTTCCTTTGATAAATAGTTTTAGATTGTTTTTCAGAGCACGGGCGCCCGATTGGCCCGGCTTTATCAAGCCCGAAACGATTGCGGTTTATTGGGCGGTTATTATCTGTTTGGCGCTAACGTCCTACACCGCGATTATTGTACACCCGCTGCTGAAGTTAATTCCGTTTGCCATTGCCGGGGCCGTGGTCGGCAGCCACGAACATCTATTACGGCGCTCCAGGCGACAAACAGCCGGAAGTTTAGTCCGGCCCAACAGCGTAACGTCGGCTCCGCTTTCGAGCCGGCAGGTATAAACCAGGAACCCTGACCTATGTTACCGAACTTTCTCATTATTGGCGCCCAAAAGGCCGCCACCACCTGGCTGGCCAAATGCTTAGGCGAGCATCCTCAAATATTTATGGCTCCGGCCAAAGAGATCCATTTCTTCAATCATGACTTTGAGCGTGGGCTGGAATGGTACAAGGGTCATTTTAATGACTATACCGACCAGAACTGGATCGGTGAGGCTACGCCGGGCTATATTAACTACCCGCAGACCCCCGCCCGGATCAAAACAGTGTTAGGCCCGGAGGTCAAATTTATCGCCACCCTGCGCCATCCGGTTGATCGGGCTTATTCGGCTTATTGGCATTACGTGAGCCGGGGTGATATCCCGCCCGACATCGATTTTTTAACCGCTTTCTACTGCGGTGACCAATTTGATATTACCCGCTTTGGCTTGCACGATCGGGGCGCTTACGCCGCCCATTTGGAGCGCTATTTCCAGCATTTTCCTCGCGAAAATTTTTTAATCTTCATTTATGAAGAAGCGATGAGAGATAAAGCACATATGGTCCAAGACTGCTTCAAATTTTTGGGAGCTGATCCGCAATTTATGCCGGCCACGCTGGGTGAACGGGTCAATCACAGCCGCGATCTGCGGCGTTTCCATAACCAGGCTCTGGCCCTACGCGAAAACGCGGCGCGAACCGTTCACAAACTTCCGCTCCAGGTCCGCGAGCCGATTTTGAAGTTTGGCCGGCGCGCTTTTGAGCAGCTTGTCTTTAACCGGCTGCCCAAGAAAAATGATTTCGTTCCACTCACTCCAACCTTACGCCAAAAACTTTTAGGCGATTTTATGGATGATATCCACCAACTGGAACATCTCTTAGGGCACGATTTATCGATCTGGACTCAACCGGTGACCGCGCCGAAACCTCAATCCGTCTAAATTTGAGCCAAAGAAACGGCCTAACGAATGAGCGAGCGACTAAGTACCATGAACACCATCAAAGGGTTTGCCAGGCAAGGCAAAAAAGCGATTCAACCCTTCTATAACCGGCTTTATGTCGATACCAATACCGACTACCGTAACTCCATTTTTTTGGCCGGCGCCGGCCGCAGCGGGACAACCTGGGTGTCTGACATTATCAACTTTAAGCGCGAATACCGGTACATCTTCGAACCGTTTTATAACGCGAAGGTCGATTGCTGCCGGCGCTTTGAAGAAATCCAATATCTGCGGCCTGATAATCAAGATGATTACTATCTGGGTGCGGCCCAAGATATTTTATCGGGCAAAATCAGAAATCAATGGACTGACCAGTATCATCGCAGTTTTATCAGCGAAAAACGACTCATTAAAGATATTCGAACCAATCTAATGCTGAAATGGATCAACACCCACTTTCCCGAAATGCCGATTATTTTTCTGATGCGCCATCCTTGTGCTGTGGCTAAATCAAAATTGAGGGGCAAAGGGTGGAGTTCGGACCTCGATCTGTTTCTGCGCCAACCGGCCTTGGTAGAGGATTTTCTGCGGCCGTTTTTGGCCGAAATCAAGGCCATCAAAACCGACTTTGAAGGGCATGTTTTCCGGTGGTGTCTGGAAAACTATGTCCCTCTCAAACAATTTCAGTCGGGACAAATGCTGGTCACGTTTTACGAAAACTTTTGCGAAGACCCGATTCCCGAGATCAAACGCATGTTTTCGTTTTTGGGGAAACCTTACGATGAGGCCGTCCTGACCAAATTGAAGAAACCTTCGCCGGTCACCCGTATGGACAGCAAAATCGTCACCGGCGGTAGTCTGGTCAACGGCTGGCGCGAGAAGATCACCGAACAGCAAACCGACCGCGCTATCGAAATTTTGAGCTTATTTGGCCTACACAAAATCTATACCCAAGCCTCGATGCCCCACCTGGAGGGTGTTCAGGAAGTGATGGGAACCTAATTCATGGAACTTCGCTCTCAAAAAAATCCGCAAAATTTGAATGAACCCGAACTGGCTGCCCTCTTCGCCGAACTGGACCTCAAGGGTCTGTTTCTGGTGTGGGGACCCCGGCGCGGCTCCCAACGCAGCGAACAAATCGCTCGCGCCCTAGGCATAGAGATTGAATATCTTTATCTGACCACCAAACAAGGCTTGCTCTACGCTCCTTTTAAATATTTTTACCAGGGGCTGGCGACTTGGGTGCTGCTGGCTCGCCGCCGGCCGGAGGTGGTCATTATTCAAGACCCGCCCATTATCGGGCCGTTGTTTGTCTATCTGTTCAGTTTGCTTTTTGGCACCAAGTTTATCATCGACTCCCACACCGAAGCGATAGAAGATGCCGAGTGGCAGTGGTCAATTCCGCTGCATCGCTTTCTGTCCAAGCGCGCCGTCACCACCATTGTGACCAATGAGCCGCTCAAACAAAAATTGGACGCCTGGCAGGTCAACACCTTTGTCTTACCCGATCCGCCCATGATCTTGCCGGCGGCCACAGCGCTGCCGCTGCAACCCGACGCCACGAACATGGTCATGATCTGCATGGGCGATCTGGATGAGCCGGTGGCCGAGATGGTGGAAGTGGCTAAAACTTTGCCTGACATTCATTTTTATATTACCGGCAACTGCGAACTGAATTTTCCTGAGGTGGTTAAAACCGCGCCGGCCAACGTGCATTTCACCGGCTATATCAAAGAAGAGTTCTTTCCCTTGCTCAAAGCCGTCGATGCGGTTATCTGTTTAACC
This sequence comes from Anaerolineae bacterium, assembly GCA_020433785.1. Next base: position 4,047 of record JAGRCC010000770.1, on the reverse strand, counting down.
ACGTGCAGCTACACCTTTCTCAGCGGCGCTAATGAGGCGTTGTGGATGGGCAAACCGCTCATCACCTCCGACTCGCCGATATTAAGGAGCTATTTTACGCAAGGCACGATTCACACCGGGAACTCAATCGAGGATCTGCGCCGGGCCGTGCTGCAGATGAGTCAAGATCTCCCTCAATTTCAGACCGGAATTTTGGAACTGCAACGGCAGCGCCGCCCGGAATGGCATCAAAAAGCGCAAGCCCTGATCCAATTAATCGGGCGAAGCACGTCAGCCAAGCCGGCCACGGCCGCGGCTTAAGCAGTAAGTAGGTAAAGGAACTTAACCATGCATGTGGTGATGGCCGGCGATTATCCGGCGGCTCCCAACAAAATAGCCCACGGCGTCGAGGCGGTTGTCGCTTACCTGACCGATCACCTGCAAACCTATCCCGATCTCAAACTGTCCGTCGTCACCCTGGATCGGCGAGACCAGGTGGGCCGCAAGGTGGTCGAGCACGAGAATATGACCATTCACTACGTTCCGCCGGCGCGCTTACCCAGCTATCTGTCGGCTGTAGGCAGTATTCAGCGGTTAAAAGCGGAAATCGATCAGCTTAAGCCGGATTTGGTCCACGTCCAAGTGGCCAATGAATATGCCGAGGCCGCCGCCGCCTTGAACTATCCCTGGCTGCTAACGCTCCACGGTATTCGTTTTAAGGAAGTTGACCTGTGGCAGGGATTTGTCGATAAAACCTATCGCGGTTGGTTTGTCAAACGCGAAGAACGCCGGGCTTTAAAGCACGCCAAACACGTTATTTCAATTAGCCCTTTTATTCAAGATACGTTTAACGGGCAGCTGCGCGGCCAGGTCTACGACCTTGAAAATCCCATTGCGGAGGCTTATTTCAACCTGTCAGAGCCGGGTCAACCCCACCGACTGCTGTTTGCCGGGCAGTTAATTCCCCGCAAAGGGGTCCATATCTTGCTTCAGGCGTTCGCTCAGTTACACCGGCGGCTGCCGCAAGCCACCCTCCGGCTGGCCGGATCGGGCGGATCGCCCAATGAGGTGGCTACGTATGAACGCGATCTGAAACAATTCGTCGATGAGCAAGGTCTGGCCGAACACGTCACTTTTTTGGGCCGGCTGGACGAAACGGCCTTGCTCAAAGAATATGCCGACTGCTCGGCGTTGGTGCTCTCGTCTATTTTGGAGACGGCGCCGATGGTGGTCATGCAAGCGATGGCCGCCGGTCGGGCCGTGGTCACCACCGATGCCGGCGGCTCGCGCTATCTGGTGGAGCACAACCAAACCGGCTTAGTGGTCCCGCCGAACAATGCCGCCGCGCTGGCGGCGGCCCTTGAGCAGATTTTGAGCGACGAGGCCCAATTACAGGCGATGGGTCGTCGCGCCCGGACGGCCGCCAAGCAGCGATTTCATGCCGACGTGGTCGCCGCCCGGACCAGAGCCATTTATTATCAGATCTTAGGGCAAACCCCGCCCAAGCCTCACCTGAATGGAACGGAGCATTAGAATGAGCCACAATATTCGCATTGGCTACGTGAATCACGAATATCCGGTCTTAACCGAAACGTTTGTCTACCGTGAAGTGCTGGGCCTGCAACAAGCCGGGTTACACGTTGCCACGTTTGCTGTATGGAAACCCGATGAAACCAGCCTCTCCCAAGAGTCGAAAGATATGGTCGCCTCAACCACCTACGTCTTTCCGACCTCGTGGGCGAATTTTTTTGGCAAGCAGCTCAGCTATTTGGTTAGACACCCGCGCAAATATCTGGAGACATTCGCCTTTGTGATGACCCGCAAAGGCGAGAGCTTCTCGAATAGACGCCGGACGTTCTATCACTTTTGCGAAGCAGCTTATCTGGCCGATGAGGTTAAACGTCAAAAGATAGACCACGTTCACGCCCATTTTAGCATCAATGCCGCCACGGTGGCGCTGGTGTTAGCCCGACTGTTGGATATCTCGTTTAGTTTCACCGCTCACAACAACCTCTTTTACGACCAACTCATTCTCAAAGAGAAAGTCAAAGAGGCCAAATTTGTGATCGTCGTCTCCGAATACAACCGGCGCTTTATCAACAAATTAATGGGCCGAGACGATGACAATCACAAGATGCACACGGTCCACTACGGTTTGTCGGTGAACAGCTTTGTTCCGCCGGCGGCTAAACCCAACAACCCGATTCCTATTATCTTGCTGGTTTCCCAACTGGCCGAACGAAAAGGAACGCCCTATCTGGTCAAAGCCTGCAAAATCTTAAAGGATCGCGGCCTAAAATTCCGCTGCATCATCGCCGGTGAAGGGCCGGAGCGACCGATTATCGAGGATTTGATTGCCCAAAATGATCTGGCCGGTGAGGTGGAAATGGTCGGAGCCGTCTACCAAGAACAGCTCCGGCAGTATCTCAACCAGGCCGATATCTTCACCCTGCCCTGTATTGTGGCCAGCAACGGCGATATCGATGGCATTCCCAACGTCCTCATGGAAGCGATGGCCACGGAAATTCCGGTCATTTCGACTTATGTGTCCGGCATTCCGGAGTTGATTGAAAACGAGGAATGCGGATTGCTGGTCAATGAAAAAGATGAAACAGCGCTGGCCGAAGCACTCCAGCGTTTATTGGAAAACCCCACCCTGCGGGCGGAACTAGGCCGGCGCGGTCGTCAAAAGGTCATCCAGGAATTTAACATCGACCGCAACGCCGAACGTTTGGCTTCACTTTTCGAGCGATATGTCCAGCACCCGGCCAAACCGCCGGTCAGTACAACCCGGCGCGACTGGGTTGAGCAGCAGGGTAAGGTATAACTAACCTTTGATGAGTGTTACACGTAAACAGGCTCAACGCCTGTTAGGATTAATTGTCGTGATTTTGACTTTAATGGCTTGCCGAGAAAATCAACCCCCTTCACCAGGTCCCGACACGCCCGCCGCGGAGATCGTACCGTCGCCTGCCCCGGCCACCGGCGAACCGGGCTTTGAACTGCCCCGCGATGAAGCGCAAGCCGGAGCGGACAGCCAAGCCGAAGCCGACCTGTCCGGCGGCCCCGTCGGCGAGCGCTGGCAGCGATTGGATACCACCGGCGGCGGCGGGCAAACCGGTATTGCCGTCCATCCCGCTGACCCGTACACCGTTTACATGGCGTCTGACAACGGCGGGTTGTTCAAAACCGAAAACGGGGGTGATAGCTGGTATTCGGTGTCCAACAATCTGGGCGCTTATCGGCTGGGCTATGTAACCCTCGATCCGCTCAACCCGGAGGTGGTCTACGTCGCCGCATCAACCGATTACGGCTCCTTGACCGACGGCGGTCGAACCGGCGAAATTCACCGCAGCCTGGACGGCGGCCAAACCTGGCACTTTGTAACCGACGGTATGGGCTTTCAAAACTCGTTTCCCAACCAAATCTCGATCGCCATCCCGACCGATCCGGATGATCCGACCCGATTTGATCAAAACGAGAACCATCTGAGCGATATCATTGTCGTCGGCGGGTGGACCGGTTCGTCGGACAAACCGGTCGGCGGCGTCTGGCGCTCCGAGGATGAGGGCGAAAGCTTTAACCAGGTAGCTCTGGAGAATAAGAATGTGATGGTCCTGCGCAGCTTCGCCGGAGACGGCAGCCTTCTATTTCTGGCCACCTATGAAGGGGAAATTTATCGTAGTCAAGATTTAGGCGAAACGTGGCAGGATATCACCGGCAATATGCCGCTCCAACATCCGTCCGATCTGGCGATCCACCCCACCGACCCGGATAGGTTGTATGTCACCTGTCGCTGGTGCGCGTCAGATACGCCTCCTGTTTGGAAAACCACTGATGGCGGCCAAACCTGGCAGGCCGCGGCTCAGGGGTTAGACCCCGAAGCCGTAAAGAGCTTTCCGCGCATACTGATGGATCGCTCTGAGCCCGAAACGTTATATGTGACCACCCACCAGGCCTCTTTTGAAACGGCCGGTATTTATCAAACTACCGACGGCGGCCAAAAGTGGGAACTCATGCCGTACCGGTTGAAATTACCCGATGGCCGGCCCTACTACTGGCTAAAAT
>JAGRCC010000769.1 GCA_020433785.1 Anaerolineae bacterium | reverse complement strand
ATCGAAGTGACTGTCACCTTTTGAATTGCGTAACTCATAAAGTTTTCACATCACCGTTTTAAGCAAAAGTGCCAGGCACCTGAGTAGGCATTGCTGACCAATCATTTTAAGGGCGCAAGCAACTCGCCGTGGTCATTATCATTTTGGATTCATCGGCCTTCTTGCTCTTTGGGACAAAATTGTCCAAAAATCAGGACAAAATTGTCCCAAAGATCGGACAGACAAGCTTCGCCAAATTTGCTATCATAAGGCCCAATCATCCAAAAAGCTCTATCTGATGCGACATAAGAACCCCGAAATTTCCACTGACCGCCGGAGCGGCAAGTCTACTATAGCGATCATCAAACAGAAGTTGAGATAAACACCGATTTTTCTGCGGCTTTCTTGACGAATCTCTCGATCAGTTCTGACTGGCTCAATGGAGTGGCGAACCAACAAGAGGAAAGCAAATGAAGCAGCAAGCCAAAACATTGATTGATTTACTGCGTTATCAGGTTGAACAACAACCGGACCAGACAGCTTATATCTTTCTGAAAGATGGCGAGTCTGAAGAAGGATGTTTGACCTATCAAACCTTAGAGTACCGGGCTCGGACAATCGCGGCGTATTTACAAGCAACCGGCCAGCCTGGTGATCGGGTCTTGCTGCTGTATCAACCCGGCCTGGAATATATCACGGCCTTCTTTGCTTGTTTATATGCCGGGATGATCGCCGTTCCTACCTATCCGCCTCATCCCAAACGCCCGATGCTTAGACTTAAAGCTATTGTGAATAACGCTCAGCCCAAATTCTACCTGACCAATCAGGCTCTAGGGCCCAAGCTGATCACGCGATTTGATCAAGAGCCCCAATTGGCTACGTTGTCCGGCATTTTCACCGATACACTCAATGAAGCTCAAGCCGATCTCTGGCAGGCACCCACCATCACCCCAGAAACACTGGCCTTTCTCCAATATACGTCCGGCTCAACCGGCGCCCCTAGAGGCGTCAAGATTAGTCATAGTAATCTACTCTACAATCAACGCATGATTGCTACGGCATTTGGTCACACGGATGAAACTATCTTTGTGGGATGGTTACCCTTGTTTCACGATATGGGCTTAGTCGGAAATGTCCTACAGCCCATGTATATGGGTATCCCTTGTATTCTTATGCCACCGACAGCTTTTCTCAGGAAACCTATCCGGTGGCTTCAGGCCATCTCGCGCTATCGAGCGACCACCAGCGGTGCTCCCAACTTTGCCTATGATTTGTGTGTCCAAAAGATCAAGCCCGAACAACGAACAGAACTCGATTTGCGATCTTGGCAGGTGGCCTTTAACGGGGCGGAGCCGGTTCGAGCCAGCACGCTGGATCGCTTTGCCCAGGCCTTTGAGCCGTCCGGCTTTCGCCGTGAAGCGCTTTATCCCTGTTATGGATTGGCCGAAGCGACATTGTTCGTTTCGGGCGGGCTTGCCAAAGCACAACCTGAAACCTATTCGGTCGATAAGACAGCGCTGGCCCAAAATCAAGTGGTAGCCAAAACAGGGGAAACGGCCCACACCTTGGTCAGTAGCGGGCAAAGTTGGTTAGATCAACATATTGTTATTGCCAATCCTGAAACACGAACCCCCTGTCAGCCCGATCAACTGGGAGAGATATGGATCGCCGGGCCAAACGTGGCCCAAGGTTACTGGCAGCGACCAGAGCCGACTCAAGAGACCTTTGAAGCTTACTTGGCGGACACGGGTGAAGGACCGTTCTTGCGCACCGGCGATTTGGGCTTTATCAAAGATGGTCAGCTATTTGTCACCGGTCGGCTCAAAGATGTCATCATCATCCGAGGACAAAACCATTACCCGCAAGATATTGAGTTAACGGTAGAAGAGAGCCATCCATCTCTCCAGGCCGGCGGCGGGGCCGTGTTCACCATTGAGGAGGCCGGAGAAGAGCGGCTGGTTATTGTGCATGAAGTGACGCGGACACATCTTCGGCAGTTTGATGCTACTCAACTTTTTGACCATATTCGCCGGGCCGTCTCAGAGGCGCACGAGCTACAAGTCTATGCGATTGCCTTGCTCAAACCGGCCACCATTTCCAAAACATCGAGCGGCAAAATTCAACGCTATGCTTGCCGTGAAAAATTCCTAAACGACCAATTAGAGACGTTGGCTCTCGATAACCCTCAAACCAGGATCAAGGATCAAAAGTCGTTATCCTATGGAGAAAATGATATGACAACGAATCACCAGCACCAAATACGACCACCCGAAATTTCTGTCGATCAAAGCCGAGTCCGGGCCGACACGTTAATCACTTGGCTGCGTGAGTATGCCAATACCCGTATAAACTCGCGTCTTATTGATGAACGTCGTTGCATCCCCCCTTACATTGTGCTGGATTTTGGCAATCAAGGTCTGTTAGGCTTGCAGGTACCGGAGCAATATGGTGGGTTGGGGTTGACCCTTTTTGATGCGCTACGCGTGTTCGAACAGTTAGCCGCGATCGATCTCACCTTAACTACGTTTGTCGGCGTCCACCACGCGCTGGGTACCCGACCTATTCTAAAATATGCCAAGCCGGACGTTCAAGACAAATATCTGCCGTTACTGGCTGAAGGCCGTCAACTGTCTGCCTTCGCGCTGACCGAACCCGGAGCCGGCTCCAACCCAAGAGCGATATCCACAACGGCTGTACCGGCCGGTGACGGTCAATGGCTTTTGCGGGGTCAGAAAGTCTGGATTGGTTCCGGTTCTTGGGCCGGAGTCATCAATGTATTTGCGCAGCTTATGGATAGCAACCGGCAGCCTTTAGGCATAACAGGGTTCGTGGTGCCGCAAGGGGCGAAAGGGTTGACTCAAGGACCGGAAGCACTAACGATGGGCATGCGTGGTGTCGTCCAAAACAGTCTATACTTCAATGATGTTCTGGTCGGATCGGACAGTTTATTGGGTGAAGTCGGTCAAGGGATGGCGGTTGCGCAAGATGCTATGATGCTCAGTCGCCTTGGGTTCGGTATGATGAGCGTGGGGGCGATGAAACGTTGTGCCCAGTTAATGTTACGCTATGCGGAACGGCGCTCGGTCTCCACAGGACGGCTATTAGATAATCCCGTGACTCTGGCCCGTTTGAATGATTTAACAGCGGCTATTGTGACTATCGAAACTCTCACGACCAAACTCGTCCGCTTATTCGATCAGGGTCAGACCGTGCCGAATGAGGCCTGTATGGCCTGTAAAATTTTAGGGCCTGAATTTCTCTATCAGTCGGCCGACCACCTGGTGCAACTGCTAGGGGGAAGGGGGTATATCGAAACGAATATCGCGCCTCAGTTGCTGCGCGATGCCCGCCTCTTGCGCATCTTTGAAGGGCCTACAGAAACGTTGACCATCTTTCTTGGGTCGAGTGTTGTCAATAATCGGGCAGCCATTCGTCAATTATTAGAGAAACAAATGGGCGCCGCCTCGGTGGCTGAAAAGTGGGCTGCGGCTATCGACCAAGTAACAGAACGGTATCGCGGCGGCAAAATTCGCTTGGTGGACCATAATACGGCTATCCGTTGGACCCATTTTTTGTTGGGTGAAATTACCGCTTTTGCCCTGCTGTGGGCCGCTGTCCAAGAATCCCATAATCACCGAGCCAGCCAAGAACTAGGTCAGGCGGTGGAGTGGGCGAAACAACGCTTTGAACAGAAGTTGCTCCAAGCCCTAACCTACACACCACCATCAGCGATGTTGGCCGGGGCCCAGATCGTCTCCGACGTGATCACAGGGTATACGGAGACAATCGGCCTTTTGGAACAAACATTAGCCGGTGAAGACCATACGCTAGATGGTCTCTTGTCAATCAACCCCTCAGGACCGGCAGAAGTGAAACCGGCAGTTCAAGACGGTTCAATAGCGGCAGAACAGCCGCCGCTGGGTCAGTCACATTCCCATCTGGCTGAGACCATTGAAAATTGGCTAATCGATTGGTTAAGCAAGGAATTACGTGTATCCCCAAGTTCTATTTCTCCGGAAAAAGCCTTTGCAGAGTATGGCCTGGACTCGCTGATGGCAATAGAATTGGCTGATGACTTAGAGAATTGGCTCACCCCGGCCGGGACATCGATCGAGACGACCTTACCCTGGCATTATCCAACCATCGAGACATTGGCCCACTTTCTAGCCAACGAACTCATCGGTTTAGAGAATCCACCGTCTGACCCGGTCAATCCTAAGAATCTTGACCGTTCTTCTGATGAGGATCTGAGCGGCTTGTCCGAGGCAGAGTTAGTAAATATGTTGGCCTCAGAACTTTCTCTCACCAAACAGAAGCCATAATCCTTATGAGTCAAGCAACCCCCTCAACTAATCAGCAAGCGCTATTGGCCGATGCCATCCTACAATTGAGGCAGATGCGGGCCAAACTTGAAGCCATCGAAAATAAACAGCGTGAACCGATTGCGGTTATTGGTATGGCTTGCCGATTTCCGGGAGGGGCCAACACGCCCGAGGCGTTTTGGGATATGTTAGTGAATGGGGTCGATGCCGTTACCGAGATTCCGACAGGCCGTTGGGATGTTGAAGAGTTCTACGATCCGGACCCGGACACGCCGGGGAAAATGTATACCCGCTATGGCGGCTTCGTAGATGAGGTCGATCAATTCGATCCCACTTTTTTCGGTATCTCGCCTCGTGAAGCGGTTGGGATGGATCCCCAGCAACGTCTGCTACTGGAGGTCGCGTGGGAAGCGTTAGAAAACGCCGGATTAGCCGCCGAGCGGCTAAAAGGCAGTCAGACCGGTGTTTTTATGGGGCTTTCGTACGATGATTACGCCAGTCTGAATGTGAAGTCTGACCTGACCACCATCGATGCTTATAGCAGCTTAGGAAATGCTCGCAGCGTCGCGATTGGCCGGTTATCATATGTGTTAGGGCTCCAGGGGCCAACCATGCAGCTTGATACCGCTTGTTCGTCGTCATTACTGGCGGTTCATCTGGCTTGCCAAAGTTTACGCCTGGGAGAGTGTGACTTAGCCTTGGCCGGAGGGGTCAACCTTATCCTATCTCCGGAGGCGACGATCAGTTTTTGTAAAATGAAAGCCCTGGCCCCCGATGGCCGCTGCAAAACCTTCGATGCTGCTGCGGACGGCTATGGTCGCGGAGAAGGCTGTGGCATTATCGTACTCAAACCCCTCTCCGCAGCGGTGGCCGCCGGCGACAATATTCTGGCGCTCATTCGTGGCTCGGCGGTCAACCACGACGGGCCAAGCAATGGTCTGACCGCCCCCAACGCGCTGGCCCAAGAAGCGGTCATTCGTCAAGCACTGACTAAAGCCAGGCTCCGACCGGACGAGGTGCACTATGTAGAAACGCACGGAACCGGAACGATCTTAGGGGATCCCATCGAAGTTCAGGCCCTAAACCGAGTGTTGGGAACAGATCGACAGACACCCTTGTTCATTGGTTCGGTCAAGGCGAATTTTGGACACCTGGAGTCAGCGGCCGGTATCGCCGGCTTGATCAAAAGCATTTTAAGCCTACAGCATCAACACATTCCACCTCAGATCAACCTTAACCACCCCAATCCGCATATCCCCTGGCAAAAACTCCCGCTTCAGGTGCCACTTCAACTAACCCCCTGGCCTGACCAACCGCGCGTAGCCGGGATAAGTTCCTTTGGGATGAGCGGAACGAATGTCCATCTGATTTTGAGCGAAGGGCCGGCCAAGGTAGAGGAACGCGAAAGCGCCGGTGACCTCTCCGGAATCGAGCCGCCATTAGGGCAGTCTGGGCACCTCTTAACCCTTTCGGCCAAAAGCGAGATGGCTTTACTGGCTTTAGCTGAACGTTATGCAGCGTATTTGGCCGGGTCATCTACCCAAAATCTGGCTGATATTTGCTTTACCGCTAATACAGGTCGATCCCATTTCAGTCACCGGCTGGCCGTCATCGCTGAGACGCCTAACGATTTGCGCCAGTCTTTGCAAGATTTCGCCGTCGGCCAACAATCTACAGGCTACAGCCACGGACAGGTCTCAGGCCCACCTCGCCCTAAAATTGCGTTCCTCTTCAGCGGGCAAGGCTCGCAGTATATGAATATGGGCCGCGATCTTTATCAAACTCATCCGATCTTTCGCCAAACCCTGGACCGCTGCGCCCAAATACTCGATGCTTACCTCGATGTACCTCTATTGGAAATCCTCTACCCTAATCGACCAAGTGGCAGTCTCCAATCATCAATCTCGAATCTCCAGTCTCCAGTCTCTGATCCTTCGGCTTCGCTCAGGACAGGTCTCCGACCCCTAATCTCCCAAACCGCCTACACCCAACCGGCCCTTTTCACCTTGGAATATGCATTAGCGCAACTTTGGCTCTCGTGGGGCGTACAGCCGGATTGGGTCATGGGGCATAGCCTGGGTGAGTATGTTGCGGCTTGCGTCGCCGGTGTTTTTAGCCTTGAGGATGGCTTGAAACTTGTCGCTGCTCGGGGTCGATTGATGCAAGCCCTGCCCCAAAACGATCTAAAGGTGACGACAACAACCGAGGAGAACAGTATCATCGAACCGGTCTCGCATGCTTTTGATTCACCTTCGGTGGAACCATTACTAACCGAATTTGAGCAACGTGCCCGTGAAATCAACTACGCTCCCCCGCAAATTAAGTTTGTCTCCAATGTGACGGGACAAATAATCGGTGAAGAGATTTGTCAACCGGAATATTGGGTCAAGCACCTTCGCCACCAGATTCGTTTCGCCCAAGGAATGGAAACCCTTCATCAGAGCGGGGTAAACATCTTTATAGAGGTAGGACCAAAGCCGACTCTACTCGGTTTAAGCCCACAGGGTTTGGCCCATATAGATACGCAACCACAGGTTAACCATAAAGCTGATGGGGACCTCCGAACCCTATGCTGGTTGCCTAGCTTAGATGAAGGAAAGCATGATTGGCAGCAGATATTGGCGAGTTTGGGGGAATTATATGTACGCGGCGTTGAGGTAGATTGGCACAGTTTTGAAAATAATGCTACTCCTCCCAGTCGTAGACAACGCAAGGTCATCTTGCCAAATTATCCCTTTCAACGTCGTCGATATTGGATTGAAAAAGTCGCCGATAAACGTGAGCAGGGATCGCTCCGTCCCCTGATTGACAAAATGACTAAGTCGCCTCTGCTCAAAGAAATTGTCCTTGAGGCCTTGGTTAGCACCGAATCCTGGCCGTTTCTGGCTGATCATTATGTATATGATGCAGTCGTTGTACCGGGAACCGGTCATTTGGCCATGGCTCTAAATGGCACTGAGTTGGCTTTCAATACCCTCAATTACCAGCTAACGGATATACTCTTTCCTGAGATGCTTATCGTGCCAACGGATGATGAACGCACCGTTCAGCTTATCTTCAAGCAAACCGAGGCAGAGGATGTGGAGGCAAAAGGCGACTTTCAGATCATTAGCCTAACAGACGCCGATGGGCACGAGAACCCAACACGCCATGCGACAGGACGGTTAATGCCAGCCAATGGCATAAAACCGGCGGCAATCACATTGCATACTTTGCAAGAACGCTGTACAGAAGCGGTTTCAGTTGACAGCTTATACCAGGCCTTAAGCCAAAGACACATTGTGCTGGGGCCAAGCTTCCGCTGGCTCAATCAACTTTGGCGCGGTGACGGGGAAGCCTTGGGCAAATTGAGTATGCCTGAGGTTATACCAAGCCTGTCCGGCTATGTTATTCACCCCGGTCTGTTGGATACGTGCCTTCATGTAACAGGGGCAACTCATCGTGAGTCTAAGAACGAAGCATCGCAACTCCCTTTTACCATAGCCGCCTTGCAGCTATACGAGCCGATTAAGGGCCGGGAATGGTGGTGCTACGCTCGCCAGATCGATCACCATAAATGGGATATCCAGTTGCTGGATGCAGCCGGCCATATCCTCATGGAGATTATCGGCTTTGAGACACGACCCGTAGAATCGGAGGTTTTACCGGGTGCTGATCCGTGGCTGAAGTGGTTGTATACGGTGGAATGGCAGCATCACCCCCTCGTCGATGCCTCGATCACCAACACCCCATCCGATCATGTCATGACGATGGCGCAGGTGGATAAAACAGTTTCTCACCCACAGCAGCAATGCTGGTTGATCTTTGCCGATCAAGCTGGCTTGGGAGCCATGCTGGCTACAAGGCTAGAACAACAAGGTGATCACCCGATTTTGGTTTATGCAAACGACCCATACCAGCAGCAAACCGTTAACGCCTTCACCATTCAACCTGATGATCCAGCAGGTTATCGGCAACTTTTGGCTGCTGCACCGCCTATTCACAACGTCGTTTATCTCTGGAGTTTGGATACCCTGGCACGGTTCGATCCGGATGAGCTGGAGGCGGCCTCACGGTACAATTGTGGTCCGGTTTTATTGTTGGTACAAGCTCTTCTCCGAGAGTTAACCCACACGCCATCGTTATACCTTGTTACGGGCAACGCTCAAGCTGTGGTAGCTACAGACCAGGTGACAGGATTAGCCCAGGCCTCATTATGGGGATTAGGGCGAGTCATCGCCTTAGAACATCCTGAACTCGCGTGTGTCCGGCTGGATCTTGATCTTGAGGAAACTCTGGAGCAACAGGCCACAACGGTTTGGGCGGAACTCATGGCTGAGCCTTCAGCCGACTTACGGGAAGATCAAGTGGCCGTGCGCCGGCAGCGTCGCTATGTCGCTCGCCTGGTACGCCATCAACCGGGCCACAGGCTCAATGTATCCCATCGACAGAACGGAAATATTCATGGCCAGGCCACTTATCTAATAACCGGAGGGTTAGGCGGATTAGGCCTGACTGTTGCCCGATGGTTAGTAGAGCAAGGAGCCAAACATGTAGTCTTGGTGGGGCGAAACCAACCCCAGCCGGATATCCAACCCCAACTTGATGAACTGAAACAAATGGGAGCCGTAGTTACCACGGCCCAACTCGATATTACAGACAAAGAGCAAGTAAAAAGCCTGCTAACGCAACTCCAAGCCGCCGATCAGGAACAGAGCCGCCCGCTGCGAGGTATCATCCACGCCGCCGGCGTGTGGGATGATGGCGCTCTTCTCCAGCAAACTTGGGAGCGGTTCGCGACCGTATTGGGGCCTAAGGTTTGGGGAGCCTGGAATTTGCATGCCTTGACCAAAGCGCTGCCTCTTGATTTTTTCATCCTCTTTTCTTCTGCGGCAGGTCTCATGGGCAATCCGGGACAAGCCAATTATGCCTCGGCCAATGCCTTTCTGGATACCCTAGCCCACTATCGAAGAGCGTTAGGGTTGCCCGCCTTGAGCATTGATTGGGGGGCTTGGTCAGAGGTAGGAGCCGCCACTGAAATCGTTCGGCAAAAAAGCACACAGTCGAAGGCCCAAGGTCACGGAACTATCTCATCGGAACAAGGGTTAGCAGTGTTGGGTCAGATACTGTTAGACCAGACGCCCCAGGTTGGCGTATTGCCGATTGATTGGCGCAAGGCCAAGCACAGTCACTGGTCTAAATGGTCGTTCCTGGCGGAGTTAGTTCAGCCCCTTAAATCAACAAATAAGGCCGTCGATGAAGCAACCGTTGCTTTCCGACAACAGCTAGCGGCAGCCTCGCCTGAAGATCAACTTTCTTTGTTAATGGAACATCTACAAACTGTGGCGGGGAGTGTACTGGGATTGCCGGCGGAGACAAAGATTTCTCCGCGCCAGGGGTTAATGGAATTGGGGCTAGATTCCCTGATGGCCATTGAGTTAAAAAATCGGCTCGAACGTAATCTGGCGCAACCGCTGTCGGCTACACTATTGTTCGATTATCCAACGCTGGAAGCATTGACCCAACATTTAGCTGAGCAAGTATGGCCTCCATCATCTCATAGGAAAGTAGAAACCAATTTAGAACGCGACTCCAAACATCGTTATCAAAACAACGTAGCACCCTTCGATGAGCCGATAGCTATCATTGGGATGGGTTGTCGTTTCCCCGGTGCGAGTGAAACCCCAACCCAATTCTGGCAATTACTCCGCGATGGAATTGATGCGATCATTGAGGTTCCACCGGAGCGATGGGATATTGAGGCCTATTTTAGTTCTGACCCGGATGCCCCCGGCAAAATGAATACCCGCTATGGAGGCTTTCTCAACCAGGTCGATCACTTTGATGCTCAGTTCTTTGGTCTTTCTCCGCGTGAGACCGTTAGCCTTGATCCCCAACAGCGCCTCTTGCTTGAAGTGAGTTGGGAAGCGCTGGAAGTCGCCGGTATGGCACCCAGTCGCTTGTTTAACACCTCAACCGGAGTCTTTGTAGGTATTTCCAGCAACGACTATCAGTACCTTCTAAATCAGAGTCAAACCGCTGCCGATGGCTTATATCTCGCGACCGGCAATGCGCTCAGTGTAGCGGCCGGTCGTCTAGCTTACACGTTGGGTTTAACCGGTCCTTGTTTGGCAGTCGATACGTCCTGTTCCTCCTCGCTGGTTGCTGTTCACCAAGCCTGTACCAGCCTCCGCCGAGGTGAGTGTGATCTGGCTCTGACTGGAGGCGTGAATTTAATTCTTCGTCCTGAGAGTACGATTAGCTTCTCAAAGGCCAGGATGCTAGCCCCTGATGGTCGTTGCAAAACCTTTGACGCGGCCGCCAATGGCTATGTTCGCGGCGAAGGCTGCGGGATGGTTGTGCTGAAACGCCTTACTGAGGCCCAAACCGATGGAGATACCATTCTCGCTGTAATTAGAGGTTCGATGATCAATCAAGACGGACGGAGTAGTGGTCTCACTGCACCCAATGGCCCCTCGCAAGAAGCGGTCATCCGTCAGGCTCTCAAACAAGCTCAAGTGAACCCGGCTGAGATCAGCTATGTCGAAGCTCACGGTACCGGAACATCACTGGGGGACCCCATAGAAATCAAAGCCTTAAGTGCCGTTTTTGGACAACGAGAGAACCCTTTGTGGGTGGGTTCGGTGAAAACCAATATTGGACATCTGGAAGCCGCTGCCGGAGTGGCAAGTCTTATCAAAGTTGTCTTAGCTTTACATCACAATCAGATTCCGCCTCATCTGCATTTTCATCAGCCCAGCCCCCATATTAACTGGGAAGGTCTCCCTATTCAGATTCCCACCCAATTGACGCCTTGGCCCGCAGGAAGACGCATTGCCGGGATTAGTTCCTTTGGTTTTAGCGGCACCAATACCCACCTCGTCTTAGAAGAAGCCCCCTCTGAGGCTAGCGGGCCAATTACCGGCTCTCGATTAAGCGAAGCCAATCGATCAAACTTTCCAGACTCAAAAGACGGTAATCGAAACTATAACGAACGACCTTATCACCTCTTGACCTTATCGGCCAAAAGTAAACAGGCTCTGCAAACCCTGGGTCGGCGCTATTACGATTACATCCAAAGCAATCCTGAGACCAAGTTAAGCGATGTGTGCTACACCGCTAATACAGGCCGCGACCACTTCGCTCATCGTCTGAGTGTTGAAGCCGGTTCGATGGCAGAACTGGGGGAAAAATTGGCTGGTTATCTGGAGCAAACCGGCCAATCAAGCGTATCGACAGGGTATGCGCCAGAACATTCAGCCATGCCTCAAATCGCTTTTCTATTTACCGGTCAGGGGGCACAGTATGTCGATATGGGACGTGAGCTATACGAAACTCAACCCACTTTCCGCCAGGTTATCGATCGCTGCGATCGACTGTTGCGGCCCTACCTAAACCAATCCCTGCTTTTGATCCTCTATCCGAAAGCTCAGGTGAGCGCAGAAGCGGATACCGCTTCCTATGCAAAGTCTAAAATCAACGAGGCGATTTACGCTCAATCCGCTCTGTTTGCGTTGGAGTACGCCTTGGCCACCTTATGGCAATCGTGGGGGGTAAAGCCAACCTGGGTCATGGGGCATAGTGGGGGCGAATACGTAGCCGCTTGTGTGGCCGGCGTCTTCAGTCTGGAAGACGCCCTTAAACTCATTACAATGCAGGGGCGCTTGATGCAAACCCTGCCTCAAAACGGCACGATGGTTGCGGTGGAAGCTAACCAAAATCGTGTTGCTGAATTTGAGCAAATTGCTTCTGAAATTAAGTATACGCCTCCTAAAATTAAACTCATTTCCAATGTCACCGGTCGAGAGGTTGGGGATGAGGTCTGTCGGCCAGAATATTGGGCAAAGCACATGCGAGAAACAGTCCATTTTGCGGCAGGCATGGAGACCTTGCATCAAGCGGGGGTCAACATCTTTATCGAGTTAGGACCCAACCCCACTTTGTTAGATTTGGGGCAGGAATGTTTGACAAAATTGTCGCCCCCAAATCAATTTGACGACAAAGATGATTCAACCCACAAACATCCGCTCTGGCTGCCGAGCTTACGGCAAGGCCAAAGTGATTGGCAGCAAATATTGGCAAGCTTAGGCACCCTGTACGTAAACGGACTGGAGATAGATTGGCTCGGTTTTGATGATGATGCCGTCGTTAATGGAAAGAACCGACATAAGGTCATCTTACCCTGCTATCCTTTCGAACGCCAAAGATATTGGGTTGCACCAGCCAAACAAAGCCATGCCCATACGTCACTGCGACCGTTGATCGACACGATGACAAAATCGCCTGTGCTTCAAAACATTATCTTTGAGACACTGTTTAATTCAGAAACATGGCCTTTTCTAGTTGATCATCAAGTGTACGGGACAGTTGTTTTGCCGGGGGCCTGTCAGTTAGCCATGATACTCAACGGCGTGGATTTAGCATTTGCCGGCCAAGCGTATCGGTTAGAAGATATCCTCTTTCCAGAAATGCTCGTTGTGCCATCTGGGGAGAACTGCCCGGTTCAGCTCATACTGACATCGGCAGAAGATCCTACTTCAAATCAACCCATGCAGCTTCAATTAATCAGTCTGGCAGACGCCACCGGAAATGAGAAATTAGCCACTCACACAACAGGCTCCGTTATGTTTAAGTCCGGTCAAAGGCCAGCCCCAGTCTCGTTGGATGCCCTGAGAGACCGATTTTCAGAAACAATCCTTGTTGAAAGCTTATATCAGGCTTTGGCTGAGCATCAGATTGCGTTGGGCCCCAGCTTTCGTTGGCTCCAACAGACTTGGCGCGGTCAAGGGGAAACGCTGGGTCGTTTAAGAACACCTGAGGGTATAGAAAATCTATCCGGCTATGTGCTTCATCCCGGTTTGCTAGATGCGTGTTTTCAGGTGGCCGGTTTAACCTATTATGAAACTGAGCTTGCCGAGCCTCAATTGCCTTTTGCGATAGCAGCCCTGCACGTGTATCAATCGCCTAATGGCACAGAATGGTGGTGTCATGCCCATCAGTCTGACCAATACAAATGGGATCTGCATCTATTTGATGCGACCGGGCAACTACTCGTCCAGATTGTGGGCTTCGAGTCGCGTTCGGCCAAACCAGATGCATTATTGAGCACCAAACCATGGTCCAACTGGCTTTACGATGTGCAATGGCAGATGCGGCCGCTATTTGGTCTTCTGCCAGACTACCTTCCTCGCCTGACGGATATTCACCCGTCCCTGACCGATAAGACCAACGCGCTGTTGGCCGAAGCTGATTTAAGTCGCTATCAAGAGGTTCAAGCTCACCTAGACACAATAAGCCTTGACTATTTACTGGTCGCCTTGACCAAATCCGGTTTCACCTTCCAGCCGAATACACGCTGGTCCACACAACAACTGGCGCAGCAGTTGGGGGTTATTCCGCGATATCACCGCCTATTACATCGTTTGTTAGAGATGTTGGCTGAGGCAGATATTTTACATCAAACGGGTGAGACTTGGCAGGTGGCGAGGGTGCCCCAAGTGGGGTCCGGGCAACACACAGCCCAGCCGCTCCGAGAGTGTTACGGGGATATGGCTCAAGCCGAATTGATTCTCCTAGAGCGCTGTGCCACAAAATTGAGCGAGGTCTGGCGTGGGGTACAAGATCCGCTGGAACTCCTTTTCCCGAATGGTGATATCGAGACAGCGACCCAGATCTATCAGGCATCGCCAGGAGCACGCGTGATGAACCAGGTCGTGCAGCAGGCGGTGTTAACCGCAATTGAACATCTGCCGACAGAACGAGGCTTACGTATCTTGGAGGTAGGCGCCGGCACAGGAGGCACCACGGCCTGGTTGCTACCGAGTTTACCGGCTACGCAAACAGAGTATGTCTTTACCGACATCGGTTCGAGCTTTCTCACCCAAGCTCAAGAGAAATTTGCTGACTTCGACTTCATTCTTTACCAAGTGTTAGATATTGAGCAATCGCCAATCGAGCAGGGTTTTGAACCGCATCAGTATGATCTCATTATCGCGGCAAATGTGCTGCACGCGACTCAAGACTTAAAGGAATCGTTAGCTCACATTCAGCAACTGCTGGCTCCAGGGGGGCTGCTGATTCTGTGGGAAGGAACAACAAGAAGCCGTTGGATAGACCTGACCTTTGGGTTGACTGAGGGTTGGTGGCGCTTTGCTGATGAGCGTCGTGACTATCCACTACTAACGACTTCTCAATGGCAAAATTTACTACTCGCCTGTGGCTTCCAATCGGCCATAGCGGTTCCTGACGAACCTGGTCTTGCCCAGCCGTTGGGGCAAACTGTAATCATTGCTCAAGCCGGCGAAACAAGCACGCCTCAAAAACGTGTGTGGCTCCTTTTAGCTGATAGCGGTGGGGTAGGAGAAGCGCTCGCGACAACAGTTCACCAAGCCGGTGACTCCCCTATCTTGGTTTATGCCGGTGAGCACTACCAGCAGCAGGATGAATTTACCTTCTCCATCCGCGCTGACATGATAGACGATTACGGGCTTCTTTTGGCCGCTGTGCCACCTATTGAACAAATAGTCCACTTGTGGAGCCTGGATAATATGGTCACGACCTCAGCCAGTATCGAGTTAGAAGCCGCTTGTCGTCGTGGCTGTGGCACGGTCTTAACTCTCGTGCAAGCCTTGGCGCAAAGTCCCACCCTACAACCGCCAAAGTTAGGTCTCATCACCCGAGATGTACAACAGATAACGAGTGCAGATCGGGCCGTAGGGCTGGCGCAAGCGTCTTTATGGGGGCTGGGGAGGGTCATCGTCTCAGAACATCCTGAATGGCGATGTGTCTGTCTTGATCTCGATGGTTCTGAGGCGATAGCTATACAAGCGAACATGCTCTGGGCCGAGTTAAAGACCGCATCAACATTTTCTCCAAGAGAAGATCAGGTCTCGCTGCGACAGGGGCGACGTTATGTGGCCCGGTTGGCCAGATATTCCATAAGCGAACTACTCAACGTGCCTGATGAACCATTCCAATTAACAATTACCCAGCGAGGTAGTATTGATAATTTAACCTTACAGCCTCGCCACCGTCGCCAGCCTGGGCCAGGAGAGGTAGAAATTCGGGTGAAGGCGACCGGTCTCAATTTCATCGATGTCTTGGATGTCTTAGGTGCGGCACCCTATGATCGAAATAACGAGTTAGGCGGGGAGTGCGCAGGTGAGATTATAGCTGTCGGACCTGGGGTTGACAGCTTGCGCCCCGGAGACCGGGTTATCGCCCTGGCTCCGAATTGTTTTAGCCAATATATCACCATCTCAGCCGACTGGGCTTTTCCTTTGCCAAATACGCTCACGTTTGCAGAGGGAGCGACCCTTTTTGTCAATTTCCTAACCGCTTACTATGCCCTGAGCCAACTCGCCCATATTTCTGCCGGGGACAAGGTTCTCATTCATGCGGCAACCGGAGGTACGGGGCTAGCCGCGGTCCAGATTGCGCTACAGGCCGGAGCCAAAATCTTTGCCACGACCAGTCCGGGCAAACAAGAGGCGCTTAAATCGTTAGGAATTGAATACATCTATAATTCACGAACCCTGGATTTTGCTGATCACGTGCTAAGAGACACTGATGGTCAGGGGGTAGATATTGTTCTCAACGCTTTGACCGGCGCAGGTTTTGTCGCAAAAAGCCTGGCCACCCTGGCATCAGGAGGCGTCTTTTTAGAGATTGCCGGGCGAGAGGTGTGGTCAGTAGATGAAGTTAGGCACAGTCGGCCAGATGTTCGCTACCACCTCATCAATATGCGCCAGGTCATGCAGCAACACCCGGCTGAAGTACGGGCGATATTGGAGGACATATTACAACAAGTTGAAAAAGGGTGCTTAAAACCGTTACCACAAACCAGTTTCCCCATCGAGAAAGCAATTGATGCTTTTCGATATATACAACAAGCCAAGCATATCGGCAAGGTGATTATCACCCCAACTATAACGCAGACGAAAGCTATCCAGTCCGAAGCGACTTATCTCATCACGGGGGGACTGGGCGGACTGGGTCTGGCCGTAGCGCGTTGGCTGGTAGAACAAGGGGCAGGGCATGTGGCTCTGCTAGGGCGAAACCAACCTGGACCGGATACCCAAAACACGCTCACTGAATTAGAGAAGTTAGGGGCGAAGATCACGATTGCCCAGGCGGATGTCAGCAACATAGAACAGTTAAGGACGGTTTTGGAACGAATCGAGACGACGTATCCGCTACGAGGGGTCATCCATGCCGCGGGTGTATTGGATGATGGTGGGCTGCAGCAACTTAGTTGGGAGAGATTCGCCAAAGTGCTGGCTCCTAAAGTCTGGGGGGCTTGGAACTTACATCAACTGACTCAAACGCAATCTCTTGATTTCTTCGTCCTTTTTGCTTCTGGAGCCGGTCTAATGGGCAACCCAGGGCAGGCTAATCATGCCGCCGCCAATACTTTTTTGGATACTTTAGCTCACTACCGCCAGAGTCTGGGACTGCCCGCCTTGAGCATTGATTGGGGTGTTTGGTCCGAAGTGGGCGTAAAGGCCAAGCTGGCTCAGAGAGAGAAAGATTGGTTGCAATCACAAGGGCAAGGCAGTATCCCCTTGAAACGAGGTCTGGCGGTCTTGGATTATCTATTATCTCAAGAAGTCCCTCAGGTAGGGGTACTGCCTATTGATTGGCGCAAGGTAGGACGCGATCAACAACTCGAACGGTCGTTTTTAGCCGATTTGGTGGAGCCGACCGGGACAGTGAAGCCATCGTTCGATGAACCTGCGCTTGATTTCCGGAAACAATTGAAAAATACGCCGCTCGATGATCGTTATCCCTTGCTCATGCGGCACTTACAAACAGCAACTGCCAAGGTCCTGGGCATGTCGGCTGAGATCGAGATTGATCCCCGCCAAGGATTAATGGAAATGGGATTAGACTCCCTGATGGCGATCGAATTGAGAAATTATCTAGCCCGTAGTCTGGGATATCAGTTGTCAGCCACCTTGCTCTTCAACTATCCAACGTTAGAGAGTCTTGCCGACTATCTAACCCAGGAAATCCTGGCACCTGTCTTCTCTACTCAAGAAGAACCGGCACCGACTTCACCCGCCTCACCTGTCTCCGAACCCTTGGACCGACAAGCGACATCAACCCTTGAGAGCCAGACGCCAAGCGAAATTGAGAAATTCTCACAAGATGAATTGCTGGCCTTTATTTCTGAAAAATTCAAGCAGCACATTTCATCTTGAAAAGGACAGTCCGTATGAACCGTGCAGCAAACAATGACGTGACTTTAGCCTTACGGCAGTCTGCGCTTATCATCCAGAAGCTTCAAAACGATCTCGATGCGTTTAACCAACCGATAGCTATTATAGGTATGGGCTGCCGTTTTCCAGGGGGTGTCGAAACGCCGGATCAATTCTGGCAGTTATTGCACGATGGTGTCGATGCCATCACCGAAGTTCCTCCGGAACGGTGGGATGTTGAAGCATACTTTGACCCTGATCCCGATGTACCCCGTAAGATGCACACGCGCTATGGAGGATTTCTTCACCAAGTTGATGGCTTTGATGCCCAATTTTTTGGTCTCTCACCCCGTGAGGTCATCAGCCTAGACCCCCAACAACGTCTACTCCTCGAAGTCAGTTGGGAAGCACTGGAACGGGCAGGCATTGCCCCGGCCCGCCTTAACAACACGGCCACAGGCGTTTTTATAGGTCTCTGTAGCAATGATTACCAATTCCTTCTCGATCAGAATCAGACAGCTGCTGATGGCTTATACCTGGCCACCGGTAATGCGCTCAGTGTGGCTGCCGGTCGGTTGGCTTATATGCTGGGCTTGACGGGTCCTAGCCTGGTGATCGATACGGCCTGTTCTTCTTCGCTGGTGACAATTCATCAAGCTTGTGCTAGCCTGCGCCGAGGTGAGTGTAATCTCGCCCTTTCCGGAGGGGTCAATTTAATCCTTCGTCCCGAAAATACCATTAGTTTTTCCAAAGCCCGGATGCTGGCTCCGGACGGTCGTTGTAAAACCTTCGATGCCGCAGCCAATGGCTTTGTGCGCAGTGAAGGTTGTGGGGTTGTTATTCTTAAGCGTTTGGCTAATGCGCAGGTCGATGGCGACCCTATTCTGGCCATTATTCGAGGTTCAATGATTAATCAAGATGGACGGAGCAGTGGTCTGACAGCCCCCAACGGTTCTGCCCAAAAAACGGTTATTTTGCAGGCCCTCAAACAGGCCCAACTGGACCCGGCTGAAGTTAGCTACATCGAAGCCCATGGAACCGGTACTTCACTGGGGGATCCCATAGAAATCGATGCCTTGAGCGCAATTTTCAGGCATCGAGAAACCCCCTTGTATGTCGGTTCAGTAAAAACGAACATCGGTCACCTGGAGGGGGCAGCTGGTGTTGCCGGTCTCATAAAGACGATACTCTCATTGCAGCACAAGACCATCCCGCCTCATTTGCATTTCCAAAATCCCAATCCCTATATTGACTGGGAAACCTCTCCAATCCAGATACCGACTCAATTGACACCGTGGTCGAGCGACAGACGGATTGCCGGGGTCAGCTCTTTCGGTTTTAGCGGTACGAATGCCCATGTCATTTTGGAGGAGGCGCCATCGCCCACTTTCAAGTTGCCGACTGCTGATTTTGGCTCAAAAGAAATAGGGCATTCAAACAATGGCGTATCCAAAATCCAAAGCCCAAGCTTAAAGGAAAGACCGTATCACTTGTTGACCTTATCGGCCAAGAGTGAGGAAGCGTTGCGAGCCTTG
Source organism: Anaerolineae bacterium (assembly GCA_020433785.1). Next base: position 12,882 of record JAGRCC010000769.1, on the reverse strand, counting down.
GGGCAGCGCTATTACGATTACTTAAACAGCCATCCGGATGTTGTTTTGAGCGATGTATGTTACACCGTGAACACGGGGCGCAACCATTTCCGCCATCGCCTGGGTCTGGTTGCCGCCTCGGTGCGGGAGATGCAAGAAAGCCTCGGAGGTTATCTCAGGGGGAATGAGCAAACAGGCCTAAGTGCAGGGTACGTGTTAGAGCATTCGCCCCCGCCATCAGTTGCTTTTCTGTTCAGCGGACAAGGCTCGCAGTATAGCAATATGGGGCGCGAGTTGTACGAAACCCACCCTGTCTTCCGTCAAACTGTAAACCGTTGCGCCGAAATCCTGGCCCCCGATCTGGATATTCCGCTGTTGGATGTTCTCTATCCTAAAACACAAAGTCACCAGGCTGCCAAGCCGGAAGGCTACAAAAATCAGTCTCCAGTCTCCAGTCTCCAGTCTCCAATCTCCCAAACCCGCTACACCCAACCGGCTCTATTCGCTCTAGAATATGCTTTGGCCGAACTCTGGCGATCGTGGGGCATCCGACCGGATTTTGTAATGGGCCATAGCGTTGGTGAAATCGTGGCGGCTTGTGTCGCTGGAGTATTTAGCCTAAAAGAGGGCTTAAAGCTTATCGCGGCCCGAGGGCGATTGATGCAGGCGTTGCCTCAGAATGGAATGATGGCAGCTGTCCGGGCGAACGAAACTCAGGTAGCTGAAGCCATTGCTGCCTACCCTCAAAGCGTCTCAATTGCTGCCGTAAATGGCCCGCAAAATGTCGTAATTTCCGGAGAGCGTCACGCTGTGGAAACCATTTTGAATCGGTTGAAGGTGGAGGGGGTCAACGCCATTCCCCTGCCGGTCTCTCATGCCTTCCACTCGCCCTTGATGGAGCCGATGTTGGATGAATTTGAGCAAATTGCTCGCATGATCAGCTATGCCCCACCACAGATCAGGCTGGTTTCTAACGTGACAGGGCAGCTATCTAGTCATGAAGTCTGTCAGCCGGAATACTGGGTGAAACATGTGCGAGCAGCCGTACATTTCGCCCAGGGGATGAGCACGTTACATCAAACCGGAACGACTGTCTTTGTTGAAATTGGACCCAAACCGGTATTGTCAAACCTGGGACAGCAGGGTTTAACCGCGTTAACTACCCAAACACAGCCTGACAATAAAAATAATGGGGCAGGCCAACGGCCAATCTGGTTGCCAAGTTTACGCGAAGGGAGACGCGACTGGCAACAAATGTTGGAAAGCCTGGGTACCCTTTACATGCGAGGCCTGCCGGTGGATTGGGTTGCCTTTGACCAAGATGATGATCACAGTAAAGGCCATAAAAGCCGCACAATGAGTTTGCCGACCTATCCATTTCAAAGAAAACGCTATTGGCTGCACATTGAGGAGAAGCCGATTGAAATATCACCCGTTCCCTCTGAAATCGAGTCTAATAAATCACCCCAACTTGAACAGGCTTTCCAAGGGGATCAATTGGCCGAAATTACGGCCACATTGCGACAGCTAATTGCCAATCTGCTGCAGGCTTCACCCGAAGAGATCGACATCCACACTCCCTTTATCGAGATGGGCAGCGACTCGCTGATACTGATGGAAGCAATGAAAACTATCGAGCAGACCTTCGGTATCAAAATAGCCGTGCGTCAATTTTTTGAAGAATTAAGCACCATAGACGCCTTAGCTCATCATCTAAGCCTGTATGTTAAACCCAAACCACGGCAGATCGCTTCTGCGCAAAATCCCGAGCCGGTCAAATCCTCGCCTCAGTCAGAGCAACTGCCGTCTGTGGCTGGCGTTTCTTCCGAACTGTTAGAACGCCTTATGATGAAGCAGCTTGAGGTGGCTTCGCAAGTTGACTCTCAGGTCGCTTCACAGACGGTGTCTCAGGCCATTGCTCAGCAATTAGAATTCCTAAATAAACAGCGCCTCACGCCTCAGACGCGGTCAGACCCAAAGCCGACGCCAGAACCGGAGCGCCACGATGTTACTGACAAGCTTGAACCCGATCAAAACTCCAAACCTACGACACCGCTCTGGCGAGTCGCAAATATTAATGCCAGTTCCCTAACCACCCGGCAGCAGGAACACCTTAACACCCTTATTCAGCGCTATACAGCACGTACCAAAACGTCACGGCAGTTTACGCAAGAGCATCGCCCGATTTTGGCCGATAATCGAGCTTCGGCCGGCTTTCGTTTCTCGACCAAGAAAATGCTGTACCCCATTGTCGGTAGCCGTTCTCAAGGGTCTCGCCTTTGGGATGTCGATGGTAACGAGTATATCGATCTGACAATGGGCTTTGGTGTTCATTTATTTGGGCATAATCCGCCTTTTGTAACGCAGGCCCTCACGAACCAAATTAATGAAGGGATGCAACTCGGCCCTCAAGCCGGCCAGGCCGGCGAGGTGGCCCGCCTCATCAGCAGCCTGACCGGCGCAGAGCGAGTCGGCTTCTGCAGCACCGGCACCGAGGCCGTTATGACCGCGCTGCGACTGGCCAGGGCCAAAACGAAACGGCATAAAATCGCGCTTTTTGCCGGCGCTTATCACGGCCATTTTGACGGTGTTCTGGGGATGTCGATGAGCCAAAAGGAGGCAACTCAACCTTTTGCTCCTGGAATCCATCCCGATATGGTCAAGGATTTATTAATCCTGCCCTACGACTCACCGGAGGCGCTGGATGTAATCCATCGGCAAAGGCACGAATTGGCCGCGGTGCTGGTGGAGCCGGTCCAGAGCCGCCGGCCGGAATTACAGCCGCGTCAGTTTCTCCACCAACTTCGGCAGTTGACTCACGAAGCCAATATCCCGCTCATCTTTGATGAAATGATCACCGGTTTTCGGATTTTGCCGGGAGGTGCCCAGGCCTGGTTTGAGATCGAGGCGGATTTGATGACCTACGGCAAAATTGTGGGCGGAGGGCTGCCCATCGGGGTTATCGCCGGAAAAGCAGCGCTCATGGATGGTTTGGATGGCGGCATGTGGACCTATGACGACGACTCTTACCCGGCCGCAGACACCACTTTTTTTGCCGGCACCTACAACAAAAACCCTTTAACTATGGCCGCAGCGCAAGCGGTTCTAAACCAAATCAAGCTCCAAGGCTCCTCACTATACGAGCAATTAAATGAGAAAACAACCCACTTTGCCAATCGTCTGAACCATTATTTTGAGACGACTGAGGTCCCTATCAAAATTGTTCATTTTGGCTCCTTGTTCCGGTTTTCTTTTGCCAGCAATCTGGATTTATTATTTTACCATCTTCTGGAACGAGGAATTTATATCTGGGAAGGGCGCAACTGTTTTCTCTCTACAGCTCATACTGATGAGGATTTAGAGTACGTAACTCAGGCCATTCAAGACACGATTGAGGAACTGCGCCAGGCCGGTTTCTTACCACCGACCCGCTATTCCGGTATCCCTAAATATATTCCTGAGCCTGCTTCACCCCCTTCGTCAAGCCCTTTGCCTACTGAACCGGATGACATACCTTTAACGGAAGCCCAACAGCAGCTCTGGGTCTTGAGTCAAATTGATGAGCAAGGCTCCCTGGCCTACAATACCTTTGTTGCCGCTCAGCTAAAGGGTCGGCTCAATCTTGAGGCGATGCACCAAGCGGTCCAACACGTGGTAGCCCGGCACGAAGCGCTGCGCCTCACTATCGACCCGCAAGGTGCTCATCAGCGGGTTCACTCCCGGCTAGAGATTGAGGTTCCACTGCTTGATTTTTCAGAGTTGCGTGGTCAAACTCAAGAGCCGGCCATAACCGAATGGTTGACCAGGGAAAGCCAGCAGCCTTTCGATCTCAATCGTGGCCCACTCCTCAGGGTGAATATCCTGAAGCTAGACCGCCTGACTCATTTGTTAGCCTTGAGCGCCCATCACATCATTGTTGACGGGTTGTCGATGGGGTTAATTCTGCAAGATACAAGCGCATTCTATTCCGCAGAATGTCAGGGGCAATCTATCAATCCGGCTCCGGCCCTGCAATTAAGCGACTATGTTCGCTGGCAGGAGGAGCAGCGTAACACCGAGGCGATGCTGGCGCAGGAGACCTACTGGCTGGAACAACTGACCGCGCCGCTGCCCGTTTTGGAATTACCCACCGACCACCCTCGTCCCCCAATAAAAAACTATCGGGGCCGGCGCACCACCCGCTACCTGGATATGGAACTGGTTGAAGCTCTCAAAACGCTCAGTAAAAAGCAGCATACCACCTTTTTTATGACGTGCTTAGCCGCCTATCTGGCCATGCTGCATCGGCTAACCGGCCAGGCCGATATCATCGTGGGCATCCCGACCGCCGGACGCTCATTAGCCGGCGGCGAGACGCTGGTAGGCTATTGCACCCACTTACTGCCGATCCGCAGCCGGTTGGTGGGCCAACCGACATTCGCGGCCTATTTGGCTCAGATCAAAAACGTTTTGCTGGATGCTTATGAGCACGGCGATGTCCCGTACGCCCGGCTACTAAACAAGCTCAATATTCCCCGTCAGGCCAATCGGTCGCCGTTGGTGAATATGGTGTTCAACCTGGATCGAGCCAGCCAGTCGGCAAACATGTTTGATCTTGAGTTTGACTTTTATCCGACCCCGCACAATTTCACGCATTTTGATATGAGCTTGAACCTGACTGATCTGGCCGATAAATTGGTGGTGGAGTGTGATTATGATACCGATTTATTTGATGAAGCCACCATCGAACGTTTCTTAAGTCATTATCAGACCTTGCTCTCGGAAATCGTGGCGGATCCGGCCCAGCCAATTACCCGTCTGCCGCTGTTATCGAAATCGGAGCGGCAGCAACTGTTGATTGACTGGAACACGCTCAATACCCCAACCGATTATCCGCTCGATCAATGCCTGCCCCAATTGTTCGAAGAACAGGTTGAGCGCACTCCCAACGCCGTGGCGGCTGTATATCAAGATCGCCGGCTGACCTATCATCAACTCAACCAGCAGGCTAACCGGTTGGCTCACTACCTGCGATCCATCGGTGTTGGCCCGGAAACTTTGGTCGGTCTGTGCATCCAGCGATCACCGGAAATGGTGGTCGGTTTATTAGCTATCCTTAAAGCCGGCGGCGCTTACGTTCCCCTTGATCCCAGCTATCCGCCGGAACGGCTGGCCTTTATGATGGCCGATGCGCAGTTGCCGATGATCATTTGCCATTCATCATTCGCCGCTCAACTCCAATTGATCTCTGATACAGAAAAACCATATCATCTCAATAATTCGGGTGAGCGTAGGACAAACTTAAGTTTGTCCTACAAAAACGATTGCGACTTTGTGAAACAATACGAACAACCGACTGTAATTTGTATCGATACGCTTGCCGACCGACTTAGCCAGGAGTCACCCGATAATCTATTGCCTCGAACAACGCCTGACAATCTGGCTTATGTTATTTATACCTCCGGGTCAACCGGTCGGCCTAAAGGGACGCTAATCAACCATCGCAGCTTAACAAACTATCTGTCCTGGTGCTTACAGACCTATCACCCCGAACAAGGTACCGGCGCGCCGATCAATACGGCCCTTGGCTTTGATGCGACAATAACGAGTTTGTTTTCTCCGTTACTGGCGGGCAAGACCATCGTTCTGCTGCCGGAGTCGGACGAAATCGAAACCTTGGGTCAACTGTTGCAACAAGACTCTGACTTTTCTTTGGTCAAAGTCACCCCGGCTCACCTGAAGGTCCTGGAACAGTTGAGGGTTTCCGGGGAGGGTACGCAAGCTTTCATCATCGGTGGTGAGGCGTTATTTGGTAATCAGCTCATCGCCTGGCGCCAACAAAATCCGACCATCAGGCTGGTGAATGAATACGGTCCAACCGAAACCGTGGTCGGCTGTTGCGTTTACGAGGTGCCGCTGAATTTCAGCCAAACCGGGCCAGTGCCGATAGGTAAGCCGATAGCCAATATTCAACTCTATGTACTCGATCACCATCTGGAACCTGTGCCGGTTGGTGTGCCGGGAGAATTATACATTGGAGGGATACAGCTAGCCCGAGGCTATCATCAGCGGCCGGCGTTGACAGCGGAAAAATTCATTCCCAACCCCTTCCCGCGCCCCATCTCGCCTAATGGCAAAACGCGCGAAGCGAAGGGCGAGAGGCTATATAAAACAGGGGATTTGGCTCGATATTTACCGGATGGCAATCTCGAATTCCTCGGGCGACGGGATGAGCAGGTCAAGTTACGGGGCTTTCGGGTTGAGTTGGGCGAGGTGGAAGCCAATTTGAGCCAACATCCGGGGGTTCGGACGGCAGTCGCAGCCGTTCAAAATAATCAACTCGATGAACAACAATTGGTGGCTTATATTGTTCCCGATCGAATCTACCAAGAAACGACTCAAGGCGATTCGGCTTGGCAAAGTGAGCAAGTAGCCGACTGGCAGTCGCTGTACAATGAAATCTATAATCTCCCAGAGCCATTGCCAGACCCAACGTTCAACCTGGCGGGGTGGAACAGCACTTACACCGGGCAGCCGATTCCACCGGATGAGATGGCGATTTGGCTAGAAGATACTGTCTCTCAAATCAGATCGCTTGCGCCTCAAGACGTGCTGGAAATCGGCTGTGGGACAGGACTGCTCCTATTTCAGTTGGCCTCCGGCTGTACGCGTTATTGGGCCACCGATTTTTCCGAACGCGGGTTAGATCAACTCAGGTCACACCTGACGAATAAAGCCTGGAGCCATGTCAGATTATTCCCCCGGCGGGCTAACGATTTTAGCGGTCTCGCCTCAGAAATGTTTGACACCGTTATCCTTAACTCGGTTGTACAGTATTTTCCAAATGAGGCCTATCTGCGGGATGTTCTGCGACAAGCCGTGCAGGTGGTCAAGCCGGGCGGGGCTATCTTTGTCGGCGATGTCCGCAGTCTACCCTTGTTGGAAGCTTTTCACGCTGACGTACAACTAAGTCAAGCCCCTGCAGAATTGTCAAGAGTAGAGTTACAACAACGTGTCCAATCTCAGCTCGGTCGAGAGAAGGAATTGGTGATCGATCCAGCTTTTTTCAACGCTTTGCAGGTGGAGCTACCGGCGATAAGCGGAGTTCAAATCCAACTGAAGCGGGGCCGACCTCACAACGAACTCACCCAATTTCGCTACAATGTGGTTCTATGGGTGGGCGAACCAGCCAGCCAACCCCAGCTAGAACCACTCTGGCTCCAGTGGGATACGGAGAGCTTAAACTCAGAAGTTGTGCGAACGTGCTTAGTGAAGGAGCAACCTCTGGGGCTGGGCTTGAAAGATGTGCCGAATAGACGGGTGTGGGCGGCGGTACAAACCGCGGCCTGGTTGGCCGGTTCATCGGGACCGGAGACAGCGGCCGAGATGCGCAGCCTGTTGGCCGCTGCGTTAGATGAGACCGTAGTCGATCCCCAACTCTGGTATGAGTTCGGCTCGGAGTTGGGTTATGAGGTGTTGGCTAGTTGGTCTGATCATCGTAGTTTGGATCGGTGTCATGTTCTCTTTGTAAAAACAGGTCTGGTCAGCAGCCGCGATATGAGTAGGCTAATGCCGGCAACAAACCCGGCAGATAAACCGGTGTACACCAATGATCCTCTACAAGTCAAGCTGCAAAAACAATTAGAGACAGATCTTCGAAACTACCTCATCTCAAAATTGCCTGACTATATGATTCCAAACCGATACATGCTGCTGCAAACCGTTCCGTTGACACCCAACGGCAAAGTGGACCGAAAGTCGTTGCCGGCCCTTGAACAGTTGACGACCACAACCTATGTATCTCCCCGTACACCAACTGAAAAGACGCTGGTGACTATCTGGCAGGAAGCCTTGCGAGTTGATCGAATTGGTCTTCATGACAATTTCTTTGACATTGGCGGGGACTCAATTATCGCCATCCAGATCACGGCTCGGGCCAGGCAAGCCGGTCTCCATTTCAACTCCAGAGACATATTTCAGTATCAGACCATCGCTGATCTCGTTTCGGTGGTCAGTTCATCGACCGCTAATGCCGCTGAACAGGGGTTGATCACAGGCCATGTTTCGCTCACCCCCATTCAACACTGGTTCTTTGAACAGAAGTTGGTCGAACTGCATCACTTCAATCAGGCCGTACTTCTGGAGATTGAGACAGCGACCAACCCTCTTCTGATAGCTCAAGCTCTGGAGCAGCTCATTCAGCATCATGATGCGCTACGGTTACGTTTCGCGCTAGATGATACCGGTTGGCGACAGTGGTATGCTGATCCGGCTGAGGTCACTATCCTTACGCCCAATCTGGAGCTTGCAAACGGCGATACGTCTCTTTTCTCCTGTATCAATCTTGACCATCTGCCGCTCCAAGAGCAAGACGATGCTGTTGAGCGCCACGCTGAGATCCAACAGTCAACGTTGAATTTGACGGACGGCCCCATCATGCGCTTGACGCTGTTCCAACTTGGCTCCGATCGGCCCGCCCGGTTACTGTGGGTCATCCACCATCTGGTCGTTGATGGCGTTTCCTGGCGGATCTTGCTCGAAGACTTTGCCACCGCCTATCACCAGCTTCAGCACAATCAGCCGGTTAATCTACCCCCTAAAACGACCTCCTTTAAGGCCTGGGCTGATGGGATAAATGCCTTGGCCCAAACGGATCAGCTAGCAGCAGAGACGGCCTATTGGGCGGCATTGCCTCAGGGGGTTGCTCCGCCTCTACCGGTGGACGATCCAACCGGCCTGGCTAGCAACAACGTCGCTTCGACCGCCCGGCTGTCGAGGCGGCTCTCGCCCCAAGAAACACAGACGTTACTGCAAAAGGCGCCCTCAGCCTACCATACTCAGATCAACGATCTCCTACTCACCGCTCTGGTTCAAACGTTTGCTCACTGGACCGGTGAAGCGGCGCTGTGGCTCGACTTGGAAGGCCACGGTCGGGAAACGCCGGCTGATGAAGCGCTCGATCTATCGCGCACCGTGGGCTGGTTTACCTCAATTTTTCCGGTGTTATTACGGCTAGACCAGCTCGAAAGTGAGCCGGCTCTTAGTCCAGGCGAAGCCATAAAATCGATCAAAGAGCAGTTACGGCAAGTCCCACAGCGAGGGATCGGGTACGGTATCCGGCGCTATCTCAGCCAAGAGCCGGCCTTAACGCGCCTGCCGCCGGCCCAAGTGAGTTTCAACTATCTGGGTCAATTTGACAACTTACGGGATAGCCAAGCCGTAGGGTCGCTCATCGTCGGGTTGGCCCAAGACCAGCGAGGCTCGGAGCGTAGTCCTCGGCAGATCCGCTCGCACCTCTTGGAAGTCGAGGGCCTGGTCATCGACGGGCGGCTACAGTTTGATTGGACCTACAGCCGGAACATTCATCACCACAATACCATCCAACAGTTAGCCGACCATCTTATTGACGCCCTCCGAGCTTTGATCGCGCATTGTCTTTCACCGGAGTCGGGGGGCTATACCCCCAGCGACTTTGCTGTAGCCACCATAACCCAGAGGCAGTTGGATCAGTTGCTCACGGCCTTCAACGCTAAAAATGATCTGGAAGATATCTACGATCTGTCGCATACGCAGCAAGGGATGCTTTTTGAGACCTTGTTGGCCCCTACCTCTGGCGTATACATCGATCAATTGTGCCTGACGCTGACCGGGTCATTGGATGTTTCCGCTTGGCAGCGAGCCTGGCAGCAAATCATTGCCCGTCACCCGATTTTACGAACATCGTTTCACTGGGCCGAACTTGATACCCCTCTCCAAGTCGTGCATTCTCAGGCAGCGTTACCTTGGACCGTGTTAGATTGGCGGGAGTTATCAGAACCGGACCAGACCGACCGTCTTGAGGCTTGGCTTCAGCGAGATCGACAGCAGGGGTTTGAGCTTGATCAAGCGCCGTTGATGCGTTTAACGCTTATTCGCGTCTCGCCAGAAACGGTCCATTTTATTTGGAGTCATCATCATCTTATCTTGGATGGGTGGTGTCTACCTCTCATTCTTAACGAGGTGCGCACTTTTTACGAAGCGGCCTCGAACGGCCAATCGATCACCTTACCGCCGCCCCGTCTTTATCGCGATTATATTCAGTGGCTGCAACAACAAAATATCACCCAGGCAGAAACTTACTGGCGCAAGACCTTATCCGGCTTTACCGCCCCAACGCCTCTAACCCTAGAGCGACGAACCGTCACCAGGGAAGGTGCCCCGGTTGCTCATCACATCTTCGACCTGCCCGCCTCAACTATGGCCGCCTTGCACACCTTGACCCGCCGCCATCGCCTCACCTTGAACACCCTCTTTCAGGGAGCCTGGGCCTTATTATTGAGCCGTTACAGCGACCAAGTTGATGTTGTGTTTGGCGCAACCGTAGCCGGTCGCCCGCCTGAGCTGACCGGTATAGAAACGATGGTAGGAGTATGCATCAACACCATACCGGTTCGGCTTCGAATTCCCACAGCATTGACGCTGCTGGAATGGCTCTACCAGATGCAAACCCAACATCAAGAGCGAGAACAATACGCCCACAGTGCCCTGGCGGATATTCAAAATTGGAGCGAGGTGCCGCCCGGACAATCCTTATTTGAAAGTTTGCTCGTGTTTGAAAACTACCCGTTCGACGACGCGGTGAAACAGCCTCTCGGCAATCTAAGGGTACAGACGGGCCAGATGTTCGCTCAAACCAATTACCCGCTCACAATGGTGGTGATGCCGGCCACAAAATTGATGGTTCGCCTTACGTATGATCCTAGCCGATTTGCTAAAGAGTCGATTGAGCAACTAGCCCACCATCTGCAACATGTGCTGGCAAGTATGATTGAGCATCTTGAAGATCCCATTCAGCAATTGTCACTGCTGACCAAAACGGAGCGGCATCAGATATTGGTGGCTTGGAATGAGACTCAGGCGGAATATTCCCTCAATCAAGGCGTTCACCACTTGTTTGAAACTCAAGTTGAACGCAGCCCCGATGCTGTCGCGCTGGTTGATGGCGAGCATCGCCTGACGTATCAAACACTCAATCAAAGGGCAAACCAACTGGCCCATTATCTGCGTCAACTGGGCGTTGGCCCCGGTATGCCTGTCGCCTTGGGTCTATCCTCTTCTGTCGAAGCCATGATCGGATTATGGGCTATTCTTAAGGCCGGTGCGGCTTACGTTCCTCTTAATCCTGATCACCCCGCTGCCCGGTTGGCGCGGCAGTTGAATAATCTCGCGCCGCCAGTTTTGCTCACCAATTCCACCTATCACGCCGCGTTCTCCTCTTTCCAGGGGGCGACCCTTTGTCTTGACCAACTCCCCCAAACGGTCGCGTTGCAACCTACTACCAACCTCGACCTTCAAACGACTTCGGATCAGCCGGTCTATATCATTTACACCTCTGGTTCGACCGGATTGTCCAAAGGGGTAGTGGTTTCGCATCAAAACCTGATCAATTATACCCATTTCATTGGTCATCGACTCAACCTAATGACGGCCAACCAAGCCTGTCAACGCCACTTCGCCCTGGTATCAACGCTGACCGCAGATTTGGGACATACCACTTTATTCCCGGCCTTGCTCAGCGGCGGCTGTCTGCACCTCCTCCCTTACGAGGTCGCTGTGGACGGTCATCAATTTGCTCACTATGTCAGCCGGCAGCCCATTGACGTTTTGAAAATCGTGCCGTCCCATTTGAGCAGCCTGTTGTCGACTCAACCCGATCAGATGAATATTCTCCCGCACCAGTTTCTAATCCTGGGCGGCGAAGCCCTCTCTTTCGATCTGGTCGAGCGGATCGCGGCCCAGGCCAACGGCTGTCGTGTCTTTAATCATTATGGTCCGACCGAAACGACCGTCGGGGCGCTCATGGCGGAAGTTAATTTAGCGCCATCGCAGCCACGTATCTCAACCACCGTCCCGATTGGCCAGCCGCTGGCAAATACTCAAATCTACATCTTGGATGGGCAAGGCCAGCCCGTACCACGAGGGCTACCGGGAGAATTGTACATTGGCGGCGCCGGCGTTGCCCAAGGCTATCTCAATCAACCGGCCTTAACCGCCGAACGCTTTATGCCCAATCCGTTTGGGCCAGGGCGTCTGTATCGAACCGGAGACCGGGTCCGCTATTTACCCGGTTTGACCAATGGGGCCGATGCCATCGAGCCTCCGCTCGTTGAGTTTTTAGGGCGCACCGATTATCAGGTCAAAATCCGGGGTTTTCGGATTGAGTTGGGAGAGATCGAAGCCGCGCTGAGGCAGCATCCTGATCTGGAGGATTGTGTTATCACCGCTCCTAAGAATCCGGAAGACGATCAACACATCGTGGCTTATGTTGTGGTTGGTGAGGGGTTATCAGGGAGCAACCATGCGGCCAACGATCAATTTTTGACGACGGAATTACGCGACTACCTCAAACAGCATTTACCGGACTATATGATCCCGGCCGCATTTGTTCGATTGGAGCAACTTCCCCTCACCCCTAACGGTAAGGTAAATCGGCAGGCTTTGATAAAACCGAATTTTGAGCCGTCCCAAGCCTCTGCTGCTCCACGTACAGCCACGGAAGCCCGATTGGTTGCTATTTGGCAGGAGGTCTTACCCGTAAAGCACGTCGGCATCTATGACAACTTTTTTGAAATCGGCGGGCATTCGTTGATCGCCACCCAAATCATCTCCAGAATCCGGCGTCACTTCGATCTGGATTTACCGCTGCGGACGATATTTGATCACCCTCATATTGCCGCCCTGGCTAAAAATATCCAAAGTGCTCAGCAAACGATCCTACCGCCAATTGAGCCCATTAACCGAACTAAAAATTTATCCCTTTCATTTTCCCAACAGCGGCTGTGGTTCCTGGATCAACTGCGTGGCCCCAATGCCACCTACAACCTATTCTTTGCGCTCAAAATTAGTGGCCGGCTCGATGTTGCGGCTTTAACGCAAACCCTCAAC
>JAGRCC010000768.1 GCA_020433785.1 Anaerolineae bacterium | reverse complement strand
CCGGCACGCCGGCCAGCGAGTTCATACCCGTGAATGAGTTTCGCCGGGCCATTAACGATGTCCTGCGCCGCGATGGCGCCGAGGCCCTCCAATATGAAGAGGCCGCCGGCTACTTCCCCCTGCGCGACAGCATCGCCGAGCTGCTCCAAGCCCAAGCTATCGAGGTCAAAGCCAGCGATATTTTGATCACCGCCGGCTGCCAGCAAGCGGTTGATATTACCCTGCGCGTTCTGGCCCGCAGCGAGCACAGCGCCTTGGTGGTTGAGGAGCCTTGCTATTTAGGGCTGCTCGACCTGCTGTCATCACGCCGCATTACGCCAGTTGGTGTGCCGATGGATGAGCAGGGCCTGCGCGTTGACCAACTGGAGCAGATCATTTTGCGCCATCGACCCAGCCTAATTTATGTTACGCCCAACTTCCACAATCCGACCGGCATCACCATGCCGCTGGGGCGACGGCAGGCCCTATTGGACATCGCCGCCCGCTACGGCGTGCCGATTTTGGAAGATACCACCTACGACGAACTTTACTACGACCATCAACCTTTGCCCACCCTCAAAAGTCTGGACACAGCCGGCATTGTTTTTCAGGCCGGCGGTTTCAGTAAAACGCTGGTGCCGGGCATCCGCATTGGTTATCTGGTCGCGCCGTCGCAGCTGCAAGAGCGACTGGTGGCCACCAAACAAACCACCGATATTTTGACCTCGCCGCTTAACCAACGTGCCCTACATGCCTACCTGGAAAGCGGCCACTTTCCGATCCACCTCAAAACCGTGCGCGACGCCTACCGAACCCGCCGCGACGCTATGCTGGCGGCGATGAAGCAGCACTTTCCCATTGAAGCCTGCTGGCGCTGCCCGGCTGGCGGGATTTATCTGTGGGTTGAAATGCCGCAGCACGGCCCCACGGCTACCGAACTGTACTTGACCGCCATCAACTACAACGTGGCGTTTTCCATCGGCTCGGTCTTTTCGGCGGGCGGCTATTTTGCCCGCGCGCTGCGGCTCAACTTCGCCGGCTGTCGGCCCGACGAGATCGAAGAGGGCATCCGGCGCTTAGGGAAAGCCTGGAAGGAGCTGCTGGCCCGCTCGAATACGCTGGTTGAATCCCGACCGGCCTCGGTGCATATTTTGTAAAGGGGAGAGACCGGCCCGATGACATCGCTCCATTTCGCCCAAATCAGCGATATTCACATTTCATCGCTTGGCAATCATCACGAACTCCTGGGCGCTCACGCCCCCGATATTCTGGCCGGCATCATCGCCGACCTCAACCGGCGGCCCGATCTCGACTTCGTGCTGATCACCGGCGACCTTTTTGACGAGGCCGATCAATCTGAGTTCGATCAATTTCAAGCCGGCATCACAAGCCTCAACCGGCCCTATTACATCATCCCCGGCAACCATGATCGCCGCTCGCTCGACCGCACCGAAGGTCTAACCCGGCGCGATTTCGCCCGCCACTTCAACCCGCAGATTAACCAACGTCCAACCGAACCGCAGGCCCAAGCCGGCTACTGGTCGATTGCCGTCGATCCGCAGGTGCAGATTATCGGGCTTGATTCTATTCGCGACGAGGATTGGGGCGGGGTGATTGATGACCTTCAATGGCGCTGGCTGGAGCAAGAGCTTAAGACCCATGCCGATAAATTCGTCATCGTCGCCGTTCATCACCCGCTCCACAAATTGGCACCGGTCGATGACCATCCCAGCTTTACCAACTTTGTATGCAGCAACGGCCCCCAGTTACTGGCGCTGCTCGATGACCATCCGCAGGTCAAGCTGGTCTTAACCGGCCATCATCATCAAACCAAAGTTGATGACCTGGGCCATCGCCTGCACGCCGCCGCGCCATCGATCTCGATTTATCCGCTGGCCTACCGCACCTTTCGTCTATCGCGGTCGGCCGGTCAACCGTGGCGGCTAAGCTGGCAAACCCACGACGCCGCCGGCCCGGACCTGATTGATCAGTCCAAAACCGCTATGATCGACGCCTGGCACAACTTCGCCGGCTTCGACCTTGCTATTGTCGAACAACACATGGTCCTGGCCCTCGGCACAGAGGCCGACCGACAAGGCCGCCACATCTTTAAGGAGTCAGACCATCCCTATTGAGAGGACATCGGCAATCAAAATCGCGCGGAGCGACAAAGCTTGCTTTGTCATTCACGGTAGGGTCAAAGTAAACTTTGACGCTCCAGAAGCGATCACGACAAACCATATGGAGAACCTTTTATGACCGAACAACCAATGCCTACCTTACACGATATCATCGCCGCCCGACCCAACGTCTATCGCTACCTCAAGCCGACGCCGCTGCATTATTACAGCAGCCTGAGCGAGTTGGTGGGGGCGCAGGTCTGGGTCAAGCACGAAAACCACCAGCCGGTTGGCGCTTTCAAGGTCCGAGGCGGGTTGAATTTGGCCGCCAACCTGAACGAGGCCGAGCGCCGGGCCGGTCTTTTCACCGCCTCAACCGGCAACCACGGCCAGAGTATCGCTTTCGGCGCCCGGGCCTACGGCACCAAAGCGATTATCGCCGTGCCGGAAGGGGCAAACCCCGGCAAGGTCGCGGCCATGCGCGGCTTGGGCGGGAATGTGGTTGTTCACGGTAAAGATTTCGACAGCGCCCGCGAGTGGATTATGGGCCAAGCCGAAGCCCACGGCGGCCGTTTTATTGGGCCGACCGAAGAGCTGTTGATCTGCGGCGTCGGGACATACGCCCTGGAAATTGTGGAGGACCTACCCGAGGTCGATACGATCATCGTGCCGGTCGGCGCGGGCAGTGGCGCGTGCGGAACCAGCATTGTGGCCAAAAGCATCAATCCCAAGATTGAGGTTATCGCGGTGCAGTCGGCTCAGGCCCCGGCCATGCAGCGCAGTTGGCAGCGCGGCGAACTGGTCACCGCCGAGATGAACACCTTTGCCGAGGGCGTCGCCACCCGTGTACCGTTCCAAAATACGCAGCGTATCATGCGCAGCTATCTCGATGATTTTGTGCTGGTTGATGACGCGGACATCAAACAGGCGGTCGGCCTGATGTTGGAACACACCCGTAACCTGGCCGAAGGGGCGGGCGCGGCTCCGCTGGCGGCGGCGTTGCAGTTGAAAGATCGGCTGGCCGGCAAGAAGGTCGTACTGATTCTTTCTGGCGGCAATCTATCGATGGAGAAATTGAAGGGGATTTTGACGACTTATGAAACGAATTGATTTCCGTAGCGATACGGTCACGCTGCCCAGTC
>JAGRCC010000767.1 GCA_020433785.1 Anaerolineae bacterium | reverse complement strand
GATAACTTACGATATGAAGATCACCAACGAGGAAGTCAATGTCAGTGGTGACCAGGCGGTAGCTCGGGGAACTTACGCCGCGACCATAACGCCCAAGGACGGCAGCGAACCCATCACCATCGACGGCAAATATATGACCCTCCTGAAACGACAGCCCGATGGAACTTGGAAGATTTACCGTGATATCTTCAACTCTAACGTTCCGCCGGCGGCGCCGGCCGCGGACGATGTTGAAGCCGTCACGGCGGCGGTTAACAAGGTCTGGGATCAGTACGCGTCCAGTCTTAACGCTGGGGATGTCGACCGATACATGGCCTTATGGGCCGATGACGCCATGCAGTTGCCGCCGGACTCCCTACCCCTCGTCGGCAAGGATACCTTGCGGGCCGGGCTTGAAAGCGAAGTCAAAGAGATAACTTACGATATGAAGATCACCAACGAGGAAGTCAACGCCAGCGGCGACATGGCGGTGGCCCGAGGAACGTATGCCGCAACCATAACGCCCAAGGACGGCAGCGAACCCATCACCATCGACGGCAAATATATGACGCTGCTGAAACGACAGTCCGATGGCTCCTGGAAAATCTTTCGCGATATTTACAACTCTAACGTACCGCCGGCAGCGGATGACCAAGCCTCTTTATCACCAGAACCGATGATTATCGATGAAAGTGCCATAATCGGCATTCATTGAACCTTTAGCCCAACACCATTGCTCAAATATTGTTCTTAAGGCTGACCATGCCACGGTCAGCCTTAATTCTACTTAGGCCGATAATAAGGCTTTGACTTGGGCCAGGTTTAGAAACGCGGCCCGCAGCTCTGGGGTTGGGAGGTGGTGGGCCATATCGACCACAATCTCCTGAGCCTGGTTTCGCCGCGCTTCAGCCTCAGCCGGATGACCGCGTTGACACTCGATTTCACTCAGCGTGACCAGAATCGGCCACAGCGAGCGGCGCGAGCCAAGGGCTTCGGCTTCGGTCCTGGCCCGCACCAGCATCTTGTAAGCTTCTTCGATGGGAGGCAGACCTTGCTTAAGGCGTGCTCGGGCTTTGAGATGGAGAACGTCCGGCAGTAAGTAACGGATGCCGGCGTCGCGTAGGTCGGCGTCTAACTCGTCCATCACCTGGGCCGCGCGCCCGTAATCTTGTTGGCTAAAAGCAAATTCGCCCTCGGCTAAGGCGACGCGAACCCACATAAACGGCATATAGCCAAATTTTTGTTTGACCGCCTGGTAGGGTTCCAGCGTGGCTCTCACGGCCTCGGCTGCGGCCAAATCACCTTTGAGCAGATACAAATTAACGAGAACCGCCCGCGACCAAGACTGCAAAATGGGCAGCTTTGCTTCGGCTGTCGTTTGGGCCAATTGAGCCAATTCCAGCCCGTGATCCACGTTACCCAATTGCCCGTACAGCCAGCCCAGATCGGCTCGGGTTCCGGTTAACGGCGTCAGGTTCTCAACCGACTCAGCCACCGCCACCGCCTCGGTCATAATCACGATGGCTTGATCCGGCTGGCCTCGCTCCAAATAGACAAAGCCGATGACAAATCGGCTGAGGGCCTGAGCATCGAGATTGTTACTCTCCCGGCCAATACGAAACGCTTCATCAGAGTTAGTCAGAGCCTGGTCATAATCCCCGGTAACCAGATAGGTCCATTGAATCCGCATGAGCGTTTCAGCCAGCATCGGCAAGTTGCCCAGTTCATGCCAGAGGTCACGGGCTTCATAAAGGGCCTGCCTGGCGCGAAGCCACTGACCGGCGCCGGCATAAGCGTAGAAAATATCGTGTAGGGTGAAGGCCATCAATTCGCGCAGATTGAGTTCTCGGGCTAGCCTCAGCGCTTGTTCGCCGTACTCTAGCCGCTGGTGTAGGTCGCCGCCGGTGTAGGCGCTGAGGAGCAGCAGGTTCCATAGAATTTTAGCCTCGGCGGCGTGGTCATTCAGTTCGCGGGCCAAAGTACGGGCTTTTTCTAATAGGGCTTGCCCTTGCCCCGGATCACGAGCCGGGTTAACCGTACTCCGGATAATAGCCTGCCCCCTCAAAGCGGCCAGTTCCATCGCGCGATCATTTCGACTTAGGGCTAGCTGTGCCATTTCGGCATAGTTGTGCAGCGCCTGATTATACCGGGCCTCTAACTCCAATGTTCGGCCGCGCTGGGTGTAAAGATGAATAAGGTGTTCACTGGTCGCCCCGGCGCCGGCGCCTGCCTCCAATGATTGAGCGATTTCCAGGGCGCGGCTGTAATGGGCTTCCGCTTCGATGTACGCATAGGCAGCCGCAGCCATATCACCGGCCACGCTGAAATATTTTAAGCTGCGTCGATCATCGTTGCATACGGCAAAATGCCGGGCCAATTGGGGCGCGACGGTGTCCACATTTTTACCGTATAGTTGCTCCAGTGTGGTGCCCACGGCCTGGTGCAGGTAGACGCGCTCCACCTGATCAAGGCTGTCATAGATGAATTTTTGAAACAGGCTGTGCCGAAAACGATAGCGGGACAACCGTTTATCTTCTAACTGCTGGCTATCCTGAACGCTAATTAACCGCTGCTGTCGATCCAATATTTGGCTAAGCTGGCTGACCATCTGCCGTTCGTTAATCGCCTGCACCCGGGCCGCGACCTCGGCGGTAAACACCTCACCTTCAACGCTGGCAATCTTCAACACCTCTTGCAACGTTTGGGGCAGGCGGCTGATCCGTTCATTAATGACCCCTTCAACTCGACTGGGCAAGATGGTCCAGTCCAACACCGGCCCCTCGATCCAGCGGCCCTGCTCATCCCGAACCAAACTTCCTCGCGCCTGCAAGCCATGCAACATCTCGACCGTGAATAGGGGATGACCGCCGGTTTGCCGGTATAGGGCATTTCGAAAGTCGACGCCCAACCGGTTCGGTTCGATGTCTAACAGGGCCTCGACGAGTTGCTTACCGCCACCAGATTGCCTCAGAACAACGTGATTGTCCCCGGAATAACGTTGTAATTCGTTGATCACCGGCTCCAGTGGATGGCGTTCGCGCTCGCTTGAACCGGGTGAGAGACGACCAAGCGCAACATCGGCCGGCCGGTAGAGGCCCACGACTAGAATGCGCTGGCCCTCGAGCTGCCGGCCTAGATGGAACAGCAGGCTAATCGAACCGGTATCCGCCCATTGCAGATCATCGAGTATGACCAGCAGCGGGTCCCGGTAAGCCAACTCGTGCAACACCCGGGTATACTGGGCAAATAGGTCGCCCTGCTGTAGATGAGTTAGGGGGGGAGCGGTTTGATGGTGCGCCACCAAGGTCTTGAGATGAGTCAGCGTCTTTTGGTTCCCCGGAGCGGCCGCTGTGGCGCGGGTGACCAAAGACGGTCCGGAGACAAAAATATCAACCAGATCAGGCCCAACCTCGACCAGAGCTTTAACCGCATGCGGCACGGCGCCCCACAGCCGTTGAGCCGCGGTTCGATTCAGCCCACCGGCTGCCCAGCGGGCTTCGATATCGCCGGTGAATAACGCCATAATCTCGCGGAAGGGCAAATACGGATCGCCGATGCCGGTGTGCGCATTGCAATTGCCGCCGGCGACGATAAGATGGGGATGTTGTTCTTGGGCCCGCCGGGCGAATTCCCGGGCCAGAAGCGTTTTGCCGTTGCCCGCCTCACCGCTAATAAAGGCAATACGGCCATCACCGGCCAAAGCCGCCTTTAGAAAGCGGTTGAGCTGGTCCAACTCTCTTTCACGGGCCACGCAAGGAGTGTCGATCCATTTTTCGGCTTCGTGGTGCGTTCGCAAAAAGGCGGGGAGTGAAATAAGCTTGGGCGCGGGCAGCGAGGGGTCTACAAATTCGCCACGGGCCATGCGGATGAATTTGTCGCGATCGGGATCGGGGATCGCGAGTTGATCGGCTAACAGTTCAGCAATTTGGTGAGACGGGCGTCGCTCGTCCCGCTCAATTTTCTTGACCGTGACCGGCGAGCAGCCCACCCGCCGGGCCAGTTCAGGTCGGGTCAGCTCCAGAGCTAGCCGCCGCTGCTGGACCCAATAACCGAACGATATAGTGCCAACTGCCTCATCGCTGTCCATTTTGCACCCTCTCTGTACCCCTATTTTATCATAATTGGGTACCAAAAGGAAGGGGTTTTATGGGCGGCTTGTGGGTAGCTCCCCCACTTTCTCACCCTTTTCTTAATTGAAAGTACGATGCTGTCATCGTGGTCTGCGGGGTTGAAAAATTTTTTCTTATCCCTTTTATGTCATAACAGCCTATGATATACTTGAGAAAAGCTTATCTCAGCGAAAGGGCGAATCCCATGGCATCGGAAACAATGACGAAGAAGTTGACCAAACATTTTCACTTTCAAGACCTTGACCAGGACGGGTTTGTGGAGCAAAACGATTGGGAACAGTGCGCCCGGAACCTGGCTGAAATACGGGGATGGCCACCTGACTCGCCGGAGTATGAGGCTATCCTGGCCAAGCATATCCAGATTTGGATCACCTTTTGGCAGCCGGCTGATGAGAATGAGGACGGTAAAGTGTCTTTAGATGAATATCTTCGACTGGCGGATAACCAGCGGGCCGAAGAATTTTTTTCATTGGATGTGATTGCCGGCCTGTTTGGAGCCATCTTCGATACCATCGATCTCGATGGGGATGGCCAAATTACGGACCAAGATTATCGGCGCTTTTTTAAGGCCTGGGGCGGGGATGAAGGGCTGGCTGACCAAGCCTTTGCTCACCTGGATCTGAGCGGCGACGGCCGTATATCCCGCTTAACATTTGTCCAGTTTGGCTCCAATTTCTTTTTGATCGACGAGCCGAATGTCCCCGGCAACGGGCTTTTCGGCCCGTATGAATAAGAGGGTGGGATCTCCGGTAAAAGCTCCGGAGCGTCAAAGTTTACTTTGACCTGACCGTAAATGACAAAGCCAGCTTTGTCGCTCCCATAAAAAGGCAATCTTGGGGCTGCGAGCATTCGTGGCTCTTTTTTGATTTCTTATAAGTTATCACACTCCGCTAAAGGATTACCCCATGAACCTGATCCGTACCCTAATCCACATGAAACAGCTTCAGCGAACGTGCGTTTTTATATCTCTAATGGCGAGCTTATTGGCCCTTTTGTACCCAGACCCCGGACCGCCCCTCGTTTATGCGGAAGAACCGGCCCATCCGCCCCCTAATTTCAAGGTCGCGTTTATTGGCGACCAGGGGTTTGGCCCCGACGCCCAGGCGGTGCTTGATCTAATCCAAAGTGAAGGGGCTGCGATGGTGTTACATCAAGGCGATTTCGATTATCTGGATAATCCGGATGCTTGGGATCAGCAGATTACCGACAGCTTGGGCGCATCGTTCCCCTATTTTGCGTCGGTTGGCAATCACGATGTCAGTCAATGGGCCGGTTATCAGCAGAAGCTCCAAGCGCGATTGGATAGCATCTCGGAGGCGACCTGTGTGGGCGATTTGGGGATTAACTCTGCTTGCCATTACCAGGGCTTGTTCTTTATTCTTTCCGGGGTAGGAACGCTCGGTTCCGATCATGTCAGCTATCTACAAGAGCAGTTAGCGGCGGATAATTCCCTGTGGCGTATCTGCTCGTGGCACAAGAATCAAAGCGCGATGCAGGTGGGGAGTAAGCCTGATGAGGTCGGCTGGGACGCCTACGAGGCCTGTCGTGAAGGGGGAGCCATTATCGCCACGGGCCACGAACATTCTTACGAGCGCACCCGAACCTTGAGCCAAATTGAAACCCAAACGGTTGACCCGGCGTGTGAAGATGACCCGGCGACGCTCGATCCCGATGTTTGCGTCTCTGCCGGGCGCACCTTTGTTTTTGTATCGGGCATAGCCGGCTTCGGCACTCGCAATCAGGCTAGATGTTTACCCACCACGTATCCTTACGGATGCGCCGGAGAATGGGCAAAAATCTATACATCTGACCAGAGCGCTCAATACGGCGCGCTGTTTATTACCTTCCACGTGGATGGCGACCCTAGAAAAGCGCAGGGTTACTTTAAAAATATTGATGGGGAAATCATCGACTCATTTACTATTTCGGCCACCAGTCCGTCAACCTATTATACCTTTTTGCCGATAGTAACGCGGTGATACGCAGTTCTAAAGGTGACAGTCACTTGTTGTCGGTCAAGTGACTGTCACCTGGCTTTTGCGTAACGCCTACTTAATTCACTTCCGGTTGTTCAATGGTGCTGTTGTTAAGGAGAGACATCAGAATCGTGTAGAAGATGAGAAATGCAGTGGGGCGGTATTTGACGCGAATAGGTGGTTCGTCAGGTTTGTCGTCGAGCCGCTGGTGGCAGGCGTCGCTCAGAAAGAGCAGTAGCTCCGGTTCGGGGTGGTTTTCGGCCAGCCGCTGGACGATGTCAGACAGGTCGGCCGGGTTGGCAAAAATGTCGTTGGCTACCGGCTGCGAGGCGGCAATGGTGGCGTTGATGTCATCCCAACTCACCTCGTCAGGCCAGTGCCGGCTGTCGATCAGCAGTCTCATACTCACGATGCTGATCAAATAAATGTACCGGTACTCGCTCCGGCTGAAAACAGAGGGATCGTCACTCACCGGGGAATGATCGGCCAGGTACTCCAGATATTGCATGAGGATGGGCTGCGCGATCTCGATGTCGTTCAACATGGTGTGGCTGGAATTGGTTGATAGATGGATAATCTCGACGACCATTTCGTCAAGGTCATTGCGATGAATATAGTGGGTCATAATTAAACTCCTTGTAACTATAACATTACTTCAATAGGTTGACGTTTTTTGAGACGTTTTTCGGCTTTGGCGGCGAATTGTTGGACACGGCGGTACCAAATATTGAGGCGGTCGACGGTGCTTTGGGTCATGGTCAATTGGGTTGCTTAAATTGTAGTTAGGTTAAGAATATCACAGTCAGCTTTATTTATGTAGAGCCAAAAGTCACTTATTTCAGGTGACTTTAGTACTATGTTTTTTGCCCGAAAGTCCTTTTTGTTTTCCTTACACAACCCTTACCAGCGCTTTACATATGTTTTAAGGGGGTATGTTATTCTGGCAGCAGACGGTTTGCGATTATTTTGAAAGACGAGGAATAACATTCATGGCTCTAAACTCACTCAATACGGCTGCCCCTGTCGGCAAAACAAAAAGTTGGTCGCTGGCGCACTATTTCCCTTTTTTGAAGTGGTTGGTCAATTATCGGCGGGAGGATTTGGTTGGGGATATGATGGCCGGCCTGATTGTGACGATTATGCTGGTGCCGCAGGGGATGGCCTATGCCCTGCTGGCCGGACTGCCGCCTGAGGTCGGGCTGTATGCCAGCATTGTGCCGTTGATTATTTATGGGCTGTTGGGCACCAGTCGTACCCTGGCGGTTGGTCCGGTGGCCATTGTCTCGCTGCTGGTGGCGACCGGCGTCGCCCCGCTGGCCGAGACGGGCAGCGGCGAGTATGTTCGCCTGGCAATCACCCTGGCCTTTCTGGTCGGTATTATCCAACTGGTGATGGGGCTGGTACGGCTGGGGTTTCTGGTCAACTTTCTGAGCCATCCGGTGCTGGCCGGGTTTACCAGCGCCGCCGCCATCGTCATCGGCTTTAGCCAGGTCAAGCATTTGCTGGGCTTGTCGATGCCCTCGACCGAGCAGTTTTATGAAGTGGTGCTCTACGCCGCGACGAATCTCACCGCCAGTAATCCGGTTACGGTGGCTATCGGCGTGGTTAGTATCGCGGTTCTCTTTTATTTCAAGCAGGGGCTAGGCCGGCATCTCAAACGGCTGGGCGTGGCCGATCAACTGGTGGTGCCGATCACTAAATCAGGGCCGTTGATCGTGGTATTAGGCGGTACGTTGGTGGTGTGGTTGTTTGGGTTAAACCAGACCGCCGGGGTCTCGATTGTGGGTGACGTGCCGGCGGGGTTGCCGCCGTTGAGCCTGCCTTATTTTGATCTGTCGCTGTGGGAACTGCTGCTGCCCACCGCCTTGGCTATCAGTTTCGTGGGGTATATGGAAAGTATTTCCGTGGCTAAATCGCTGGCCAGCAAACGCCGCGAGAAGGTGGAAGCCAATCAGGAGCTGATTGCGCTGGGGGCGGCTAACTTTGGGGCTACCTTTACCGGCGGCTACCCGGTTACCGGCGGGTTTAGTCGATCGGTGGTCAATTTTGCGGCCGGGGCCAATACCGGCCTGGCGTCGATCATCACTGCACTGCTAATTGGGCTGACTGTGGTCTTTCTTACCCCGATTTTTTACTTCTTGCCCAAAGCGGTGCTGGCGGCAATCATCATTGTGGCCGTGGTTGGATTGATCGATGTGACGGCGTTTAAGCACGTCTGGCGTTACAACAAACCTGATGCGGTCTCGATGATCGTGACCTTTGGGGCGGTGCTGGCTGTGGGGATTGAAACCGGGATTTTGGTTGGCGCGGCAGCGGCTATCCTGCTGTATATCTGGCGGACCAGCCGGCCGCATATGGCCATTGTAGGCCGCCTGGGTGACAGCGAAACATATCGGAACGTGCTGCGTCACCCGGTTAAAACCTGCCCGCACGTGCTAACCATCCGCGTTGATGAGAGCCTCTACTTTGCCAACACCAAGTATCTGGAAGACACCGTGCTGCAAATGGTGGCCGACCGGCCGGAGGTTAAACACCTGGTTCTGATCGGCGTTGCCGTTAACTTCATCGACTCCAGCGCGCTGGAAACGCTTGAGTCGATGATGAAAGAGCTGCGTGACGCCGGGGTCG
Source organism: Anaerolineae bacterium (assembly GCA_020433785.1). The sequence goes on along the minus strand of JAGRCC010000767.1, from coordinate 178 downwards.
AGTTCCACTTGACCGATATTAAGGGGCCGGTTATGGATCGCCTGCAAGCTATCGGCTTTGCGGACGATGTGGGGGGCGATCATATTCATCTTAGTGTACACGATGCGATGCGAGTGCTTAATTGTACTTAACTTCCCGATGAGACCTTGCAGGTTTGGAATGTGTCAAGAATAATGAG
>JAGRCC010000766.1 GCA_020433785.1 Anaerolineae bacterium | reverse complement strand
CAATGACACACAACCAGGGAAGCATATGAACCAACCAGGGTGAAATGACACACAACCTGGTTGGCGTGGCTTTTACCCCGGTATCGAACAATTTGCAAGAGTGATAAGCGTATTTCCGAAGGCAAACAGCGGTTACTCTGCCGCTGTATGTAACTACAAGCAGGTAAGCGATCCGATCTTAGATGATCAGGACTTACGCCGTTCCAAAGGTGACAGTCACTTGAGCACGCTAAATCGACCTATTGAGCCATCCAGATGCTCAATTTATTGCCAATAAGTGACTGTCATCTGGTTTTTGCGTAAGTCCTGATGATAACTTAAACCGGCAGTCCTGCCTCATACGCCGCAATGATGCGATCCTGGAGTTGATCAAAAGCCTCATCGATCACTTGCCGGCCGGGATCGGCGTCGTGCCAGGCCATAACTTCTCGCGCACCTTGAACATAGGGGATGGTCGCTGCAAAGTCCGGCACAACGCGTTTGATTTTGGTGTTGTCGAAAATAACGCTGTGGCTTTTGTCGCCGAGCAGGTTCACGCCCCATTCCGGGTCAAACGCGGCGATAAAATCAGAGGGAATATGAACCAATTTTGCTTCAACTCCGGCCGCCTGTGCCACGGTTTCAAAAATCTGGTTCCAGGTTAGTAGTTCATCTGAGGTGATGTGGAAGGCTTCACCGATGGCATGGTTGTTGCCTAACAAGCCGACAAATCCCTTGGCAAAATCGCGATGGTGGGTCAATACCCAGAGCGAGGTCCCGTCGCCGTGAATGATAACCTTTTTGCCCCGCCGCATGCGGTCAACAATGGTGTACCGCCCGGTAAAGGGCAGCATAGTTTTGTCGTAAGTATGAGAGGGGCGTACGATGGTGATCGGGAAATGCTCTTCGCGGTAAGCCCGCACCAATCGCTCTTCACAAGCAATTTTGGCCTGCGAGTAGTCCCAAAACGGATTATACAGCGGCGTCGACTCGGTGATGGGCAAACTCATGGGCGGCTTTTGGTAGGCCGAGGCCGAACTGATAAAGATATACTGCCGGGTTCGCCCCCGAAATAACTTCAAGTCTGATTCGATCTGGTCCGGCGTGAAGACAATCCAGTTGACCACCGCATCGAAGGTCAAATCGCCTAACGCCCGGGCCATCGAGTCGGGATCGTGAATGTCGCCTGTTAGAATGTGGGCTGCCGCCGGAGCCGGTCGCTCCGATGTTTGGCCGCGATTTAAGAGGTAAAGCTCAAGCCCGCGTTCGATGGCTAACTGCGCGCAGGCCGAGCTAATTTTACCCGTGCCGCCGATGAATAAAACTCTCATGATATTTTCCTTCCCGATTTATTACTAAAGCAATCCACTTTGGCCAATTCCATCAAAAATAAACTGCACCGCCAGCGCTGATAATAAAATCCCGAAGATGCGGCTAATAACATGCAAGCCGGTCACGCCCAAAAGTCGTTGAATTTGCCCGGCCCCCAATAAAGCCAGAAAGGTCAACAATAATACGGCCAACAAAGTCAGCAGAATAACCCCTTGCAGCAGCAGGTTGCCTTCAACATCCGCCATCAACAGAATAACCGCGCCTATCGCTCCCGGTCCGGCGATCAGAGGCGTGGCTAACGGAAAGACCGCGATATCTTGCTTTAAAGTTGCTTCCTGGGTTTCAGCCGGCGTGGTGGAGGTACTCCCGGAGGGGCGAGCAAAGACCATATCAATTCCGATGAGCAGCAGCAATATGCCGCCGGCTGTGCGCAGCGCCGCCAACGAAATGCCCAAACCGGCCAACAGCGACTCCCCCACCAGAGCAAAGAGCAGCAGAATCACCGTGGCAATTAGGGCGCCCCGCACTGCGGTCGAACGTCTTTGGCGCGGGGTGGCATCAGGAGTGAGGGCGGCAAACACCGCCGCCGCGTCAATTGGACCGATGGTGGCAAACAGCGTGGTAAAAGCGACAACCGCCGTTTCAAGCATCGATCATGATCCGGCTGAACCCAGCCGGCCATTATAAACCAGTTGGTTGCTGGCCGCGAACTCATGAAAAACCTGGATGGCTTCCGCCTTCAACACATCCTCTACCAAGTCGATGCCCCGAACTTGCAGTTCGTGCCGCCAATCAGGGTGAATTGGCCCTTCGTCGAAGCCGGTGATATCTTCTAACTCCGGCCCACCGCCGGCGATGACCACCCGTTGGATGCCGGACCATATCGTGGCACCGTAGCACATAGCACACGGACGCCAGTTGACCACCAACTGGTGCGCCGGTAGCCCCGGCCCGCCCAAGTCGAACGTATCGAGCAGATGTTGAGCTAGAGACAACGCCAACACCTCCGCGTGGGCCGATGAACA
>JAGRCC010000765.1 GCA_020433785.1 Anaerolineae bacterium | reverse complement strand
CAATCTCCACCGTTTCATCCTTGCTGACGTCGTCGGTCAGGATGATTTTATCGACGCAATCTTTGGGGATAGAGGCGTAAGTCACTTCAAGCGTTTTGGCCGCGTTGTAGGCCGGCATAATTACGACAACAGACATAGGAACTCCACCACAATTTCTAGAAATACGACAGGCCGGGTTTGAGATAACCCGGCTCGCGTGTATTATAGGGCGCGCATGTCATTATCTCAAATTCAGGCCAGACCTTATCGGTTGCCGAACCTAAAAACCTGAGTTCGATAATTAAAGTCAAGCATGTCATTTCGTAGCGCCAGCGGAGAAATCCCTGTGACAATCCCATAAAAAGTGATTTGGCCGGGAAACTTTGCAGCGACAACGTCAAATATTCCCGGCGAATGCTTCATTTATGGCTATGCCTGAGGGATTTCTCCGCCTCCGGCTGCGAAATGACATGAAACACATCTATTTCCGAACTCAGGTTAAAAACCTATAAGGCCTTGTGCTCACCTAACCTTTATGCCGTCGAAATTAATCTCCCACAGATTGCTCTGGCCTACTGTCCTGCTGATGGCGGCCAACGGTCTCATTCTGACGCAAGCGCCGCTGATCCTGCGCTTTCCGGCCGCGCTGCTGCTGCTGGCGTTTTTGCCGGGCTGGGCCTGGGCGCAAGGTCTGGTGGACCCCAGTCTCGACCTGATCGAACGCTTGACCCTGGCCGTGGGGCTGTCTCTGGCTTTGAGCATCTTCGGGGCGCTGTTCACCGTTTACCTGCCCGGCCCCATCACGCTGGGCCAACTGCTCCTGACCCTCAACGCGATCACGATCATCGGGCTGGGCGTCGCGGCCTGGCAACATCGGGCTGGGGCATCGGCCTTATCGATGCGCTGGTTCATCCCGCTCAGTCTGATCCTGCTGCTGGCCCTGGCGGCCGCGCTGCGTCTGCCCCGCTTGGGCTACGCCGAATTCCATGAGGACGAAGCCGAAGCCCTGATGTTGGGCGTACGCCTACTGCAAGGCGAAGATTACGCCATCTTTCTGCACCGCAAAGGGCCGGCTCAAATGCTGCTGCCGGTGGCCGGCTGGCTGCTCAGCGACCGCCTGACCGAGACGCTGGCCCGCTGGCCGTTCGCCCTTAGCAGCCTCTTCAGCGTGGCGGCCATCTTTATCCTGGGCCGGCGTTGGTTCAACTGGCAGATTGGCCTGATCGCCGCCCTGCTGTGGGCCATCAACGGCTACGCCATCGCCTTCGGCCGGATGGTGCAGTATCAGGCGCTGATCTTTTTTATGGGGCCGCTGGCCCTCTACTGCCTCTATTTGGCCTGGCAGACCGGCCACTGGCGGTGGCAAGTGGTGGGCGTGATACTGTTGGCCGCCTGCCTCTTGGCTCACTTCGATGCCCTACTGTTACTGCCTGCGGCGGTTTATCTCGGTTGGGTATATTTGACCCGGTTCAGTCAAACCGACACCATCGGGTTAAAGTCTCAGCCCCATTCGATCGGCTCGGTCTCACCCCCGTTCGCCCGGCGGCTCGGCCTGACGATGGTGACGATCATTCTATTTCTAGGCTTGCTCGCCGCCTTCTACGTGCCTTACGCCCTCGATCCCGACTTTAGCAACACCACCACTTACCTGACCGAATCGCGCATTAAACCGGGACTGCTCTACAACAACCTGGACCTGCTGCGCCGCTTCGACCGGGATTACAGCTCTCACTTTTACCTGCCGCTGGTGGGCCTGGGCTTAGTGGGCATGATTGGCGGGTTGGTTTTTGGGCCGACCAGCAGCCAGCTATCGGACCTCCGCACGGTTATTCGGACGCCGGGCTTCGCGGCTAATACCATGCTGCCTCCATGGTTCACCGGCGGGCTGTTGGTATTGATCGTCACCACGTTTTGGTGGCCGCAGTGGTGGCAGTTCGGCTCGCTCAATCTGGCTATTGTGCCTTGGCTGCTGCTGTTGGCGCTCTGCTTTTGGCTGGCCCCAACCATCGAGGCCAAAGCGGCCTGGTTGATGTTCGCCGCGCCGCTGCTGGGTTACGTTTTTTTGGTCGATGACCCCCGGACCCATCTTTACATCCTCTATCCCGGCGCGGTGTTGCTGGCCGGAGCCGGCTGGGGCGGGCTGGTCATCCGCTCACGCGGCCGGGGCATCTTCATCGGTATCGGGGTCGTTCTAACCGCGGCGGTGATTCTCTACGTCACGCTCATCTTCTTGCAAACCGAGTCAACCTTCACCGCGCTGCGGCAGCAGTGGGACGACTCGCCGGGCGAGTGGCTGTACAATGACCTGCCGCAGCCGCGCGAATATTTCGGCTATCCCAAACGCGAGGGCTGGAAGGCCATCGGCGCGCTGCGGGCGCAGGGCCAGTTTCCCGGCGATTTTCGCAGTGTCAACGAGGATTTCATCATCCCCATCTGGTACA
>JAGRCC010000764.1 GCA_020433785.1 Anaerolineae bacterium | reverse complement strand
ACGTCGGTATTTTGGGTCAGCGACCGCAGCACCGTTTTGGCTTGCTCGATGTCAGACATGGCTTCAAAATCGACCCCATCAAAGAGCGACGCTAAGTCACGTCGAACCGTAATCTGTAACGCCACATTATCGCGTTGCAGCGTATCGAGCGACTCTGAAGCTGAAGTCATTAGCTCCACCGCCTCGCCCCAGGCTAGATGGGTTTGGATGGTAAACGGTACGGAGGTTGATGTACCGGGCGCGAGATAGTCGCCTTCGAGCCACAGCGTTACGCCCATCATCTCGACGTCGTGCGGCAGATACCGGGCCGTCTCGATCCCAGGCGCGACCAGATAATGCAGCTGGCAGTAGTTGGGAGCCGTCACCAAAATCGTTTCAACGGCCTGGGCCACCGGCTTAGTCAGAGACTCAACTAACGGGGCGGTGATGCGTGAGGTGTCGTGAACGCCGCCGTGGCCGGCATAGGCCGGTTGGGCCGCCAAGGTCTGGCGCAGCCGACCAGTGATGCTTTCGCCGGTCGCGTCGCTGCCGGTACATTCGATCAACTCCAGACTGCGATTGACTAAATAGCCACGTTGAACGTGTATTTGAAATCCCCGGTCGTTGGTGACAAACCAGCCGTCGCTGGTTAGCACGGCATCGCCCCAATCCCAGTCGAGTTCGTAAGTGATAGTGCTAAAGTTGGTTGGGGATGCGCCATTGAGTTCGGTTTGCGATGGGGGAATGAGGGAAATGATCAGTGTTAGGAGTGTTATGCTGCTTAGGAGTAAGGTAAGTTTGGTCAGTTTCTTCAGGATCATCAGGTATCACTTTCAGGTGGGAGACTGGAGATTAGGGGAACTATCTCCTAATCTCCTTGTCTCCATTTTAGGGGGAGGGTGGTTTATTTACAACGTTTGTTTACTGTTTTGACTTATTGGTTGCGATTAGGGCGCGGGCCGGGCGGTGGGCCTTGGCCATCGTCATTGGACGGCGGGCCTTGGCCGTCGTCGTTGGGCGGCGGGCCTTGACCATCATCTTGAGGCGGCGGGCCGTCTTGCGGACCGGGGGCGATGAGCACTAACTCTGCATCAAGCTCATCATCGTCCAGGTCGCCATAGGCATCGATGTGCGCGCCTTCGGTTACGTCGTCCAGGTTGAGGGTTTCATCGCGATTGCGGAAGACCGTGTCGTTGCTAACGTTAATGGTGATGGTATCGTCGCGATTTTCAACGGTGATTGTATCGTCATCAACAGCCGTAACGCGACCACTGACGCGGTCGCCATCAGGCATCACGGCGATCTGGTCGGCGTCGATCTCATTGTCATCGTTGCGGGGGCCGTGAGCTTGAATGTGGTCGCCCACGTCGATATCATCCAACGAGCCTTCCGCGCCGGTTTCGACGATGTGGATGACGGTATCATCCGACACATTAACCGTAATCGACTCGCCATTGGGCGTTTCAACCGTCAGGCTATCATCAGCTACAGCGGTAACCTCACCGCCGCCCATACCGCCAGGACCGCGGCCAGGCCCCCCACCCGGAGGCCCGCCATCACCCGGCGCGGCATAGGCGAACGCCGCCCCACCGAATACGATCAAGGCCAACACCAGGCTGAAAATCCATTTATTCAAACGTATCATTTTTCGGTTTTACCTCCAAGAACTAAGTGATTGGGTTTGTTTGAACTTAGTTAGGAGTCTATCGAAAAGATGTTCAGAAGTTGTTCAGATGTCTTTTGGATTTGGTTTAGAAGTGCTAAATGAGGGAACAGCCGTAGATTGTCGTAAAACAAGCTCCGGCTTAATAATCTGATGGCAATCCTCCACCAGCTGCTCGCCATTCATGAGCTGATTCAAAATGCGCATGGCCGTTGCCCCCAGCTCGCGTTTAGCGATACGCAGCGTACTCAATGTCGGCGTCAAAAGCGAAGTCAACGAACTATCATCCCAACCAATGATGGCTACGTCGTTTGGAACGTGTCGATTTAAATCAGCACAGGCGCGCAGAGCACCTGCAGCTATCAGGTCGTTAAAAGCAAAAATGGCCGTTATTTCCGGGTGTTTGTTTAACAGGGCTACGGCTGCCGCATACCCACCATCTGTATCCGGCGTGCATTGTCTGATGAATTCCTCTCGGAATGGTAATTGATGGGTACTGAGACTTGAGCGATAGCCCACCAGCCGCTGCTGACTGCTTAGCAGATAATCCGGGCCGGCAATAAAGGCGATGTGTGTATGTCCCGCAGAGGCAAGGTTGTCAACAGCTTGTCTAGCCCCATTCTCATCATCCACGTTTATCTTGCAAACACCCGCCATGTCTGTTTCCAGCAAACAATTGATCAGAACAGTAAATGAAAACCGCTCTAACCTGAGCTTTAACTGCTCCTGATCAAGACGCGAAGTACATAAAATCAAACCATCAACCCGATTTTCCCACAAAGAGTTCAAGGCTGCTATTTCACGGTCAACGTTTTCGGCATCCATTAAAAACACATTGTAGCCGTTTACATAAGCGACATTCTCAATGCCTTTAGCAATTTGAGCGAAAAAAGGACTCCCAATATCCGGCACAACCAGCCCAATGGTTCCTGTGCGCTGTGTGACCATACCTCGCGCCAGATTGTTGGGACGGTACCCCATTTCTTGGGCTATCTGCAGAATGCGCTGCCGGGTATCTTCACCGATCCCCCCTTTATTGTTGATGGCGCGGGATACTGTCATCATAGAGACGCCAGCTGCCTCGGCCACTTCCGCAATGGTTACGCGTTTACTCAATCTGCCCTCCATAAGAAGAAAAAATAAGTCATTTGCCAAAAGGGTGTGAAAAAAGAGAAAATTGCGTTAGCGCAACGTTAATTATAACGTTTTGTAACGATAGCGATAACGTTTGCCACACTTATCCTACCTCAAACTCAATCCCGCTGTCAAGTATTCTCAGTCCCAAAAAGTCTAGAAACATACTGCAAATAACCAAGAAAATATAATGGTGCAGTTCCAACCGCTGCATAGCTGAGGTAAAACCGGCGTCTCAACAGTAAGATTTCCTTGCTTTGGTTCTTACTGTTGAGAAATAAAGATAGAAGGACAGATATGAAAAAAATGCTTGACAAGGATATAGATTTATGTTATATTAACGTTAGCGCTAACGTTAATATAACATAAATCTTGTTAAATATAATATCGTTGTTAAGTATAAGTCCACGGAGGATATAATCGTGAACGAATCACAAAAGTATCACAGATCAAAAGTATGGCAGATAGGTTTGTTTACCTTGAACAATACCGCCACCAATATCGCCCTTGTACTGGTATTGTTTTATGCGTTCTACACCCAGAACGTCCTCGGGCTGGCGGCTGCCACTGTGGGACTGATCGCTACCCTTATGAGGATCTTTGACGGGTTCACAGACCCCATTATTGGTTTTGCCATCGACCGAACAGATGGAAAATTCGGAAAGTTCAGACCTTACATGCTTAGCGGTAACATCATCATGTTTATCGCCCTTCTCTTGCTGTTTAGAACAGATCCCACGGGGTCCACGACATTCAAATATGGTTACACAGCCGCGTTGTATGCCCTCTATGTTATTGGCTATACCTTCCAGACAGCCTGTACCAAGAGCGCCCAGGCAGCCCTGACAGACGATCCCAAGCAGAGACCACTGTTCACCCTCTTTGACGCGATCTACAATGCTGTTCTCTTTAACGTCAGCATCTGGTTCATCACCTCATACATGGGACCACGGTATCCAGGAAATATTAATGACCCGGCCCTCTGGACGGACGTTTCACTGATTTTTATGGGAATATCATTCGTCTTTACCATCCTCGCAATCATCGGTATCTGGGAAAAGGACCGAACCGAATTTTTTGGACTGGGCGTGCATGCCCCGCAGATCAAATTTAGAGACACCCTGGATGTCATCAAAAATAACAAGAACCTCCAGATGCTCATTGTGGCCGCCTCAACCGACAAATTGGCAAACGTCGCCGTACGCGGTGCGCTGGTCTACTTCTTCTCCAACATGCTGCTCAGTGCCGCTCTGCAGGGAACATATTCGCTTTGGACCATAGCCCCCACCCTCCTGGTCACCTTTATCGGGGTCAGGCTCGCTGCCTCAGGTGGCCTGAAAAAATCCTTCGTGCTCTTTACCTGGCTTGGAGCCATCATGCTCGTGGTTATGATTGTCGCCACCCCGCTGCTCAGAGCTGACAGCTCCCAAGGCGTCCCGTTTAGCGTCATCCTGCTGCTGATACTGATGGCCATTCAGGTCTCGTTTAGTTCGCTAGCCGGCAATATTGTTATTCCAATGATTGCCGACGTTGCTGATTATGAGACCTACCGCTCGCAACGCTATATGCCGGGAATGGTCGGGACAGTATTCTCCTTCGTCGACAAACTCATCTCATCACTGTCTACCTTGCTTGTCGGTATGGCCTTAGCCCTTTCAGGGTACGGCAATGTCCAGATCGAGCCCAATACGCAACTCAGTACATCGTTTGATATCGCCATCATGGCCATTATCTTCGTCTTACCGTTGCTCGGTCACATCGCCTCCCTTATCGCTATGAAATATTACAACCTTACGGATAAGAAGATGGAAGATGTCCAGGACACTATCAGACAAAAACGTATTGAGCTCCATGTCGAGACCCCTGAGGTCAATCTGGCAGTGGCTTGAGTGGCTCTTTATGGCCGGCAAGGAAGCGATGGCGAGATGAGAGATTTTTCACTTAAATCTCCTAATCTCCAATCTCTAATCTCTAAATGTAGAAATAACCTAATTCATAATTCTGTTAAAAAGTTTCAATTAGTTCATAGTAAAAAACGGAGGCTATGATGCTCTATCCACAACAAAACCAAACGCGTAACAAAATAGATTTGTCAGGTATTTGGGATTTTAACATCGATCCGCAAGCTGTTGGAGAGGCCACTGGCTGGGCGATGGGTTTGCCCGAATCGCGCCCGATGGCCGTCCCCGGCAGTTGGAACGAACAGTACGAAGATCTGTTTAACTACCTGAGCTTGGGCTGGTACGTCAAGCGCACCTTTGTCCCCGCCGTCTGGCGTGGAGAGCGCATCTTTATCCGGGTCGGCTCGGCCCCCTATTTCGCTACTGTCTATGTCAACGGCGCTAAAGTTGGCTCGCACGAAGGTGGCCATCTGCCCTTTGCTTTTGAAATCACCGAGCTAATCCGATGGGATACGGAAAACGTAATCGCCATCAGCGTTGAGAATGAATTGCAGCCCACGCGTGTCCCCTCGGGCAATATGCAAACTGCCCTGGGAGCGTTCGCCAGTTTCCCGCGGACCACGTATGATTTCTTCCCCTTTGCCGGCCTGCACCGGCCCGTGGTGCTGTACAGCCTGCCCCAAACCTACATTGACGACATCACCGTGGTCACAGACATTAACGGCAGCAACGGGCAGGTCAAGGTCACCGTGCAGCTAAACAGCCCCGTCGCTGACCAGGGCCAGGCCGTCCTCACCGGCGGCGAGACGGAGCTGACGGCTGACCTGAGCTTCACCGCTGGCACAGCCGCAACAACCTTTACCGTAACTGACGCCCGCTTCTGGTCAGACCAAGACCCTTACCTCTACACCCTGTCCATCCGGACGGAGAGCGACCGCTACAGCCTGCCGATCGGCATTCGCACCATCGCCGTGCAAGGGGGGCAAATTTTGCTGAACGGCCAACCGGTGCAGCTCAACGGCTTTGGCCGCCACGAGGATTTCATCGCCAGCGGCAAAGGCTTGAACCTGCCCTTGATGGTCAAGGATTATCAGTTGATGCGCTGGACCGGGGCTAACAGCTATCGCACCTCTCACTATCCCTATAGTGAGGAAGAGATGCAGCTGGCCGACCGCGAGGGCTTCTTGATTATTGACGAAATTCCGGCTGTCAGCATGCAGTTTGAAAACGATGAGAACGTGGCTATCCGGCTGCAGGCCGCCACCCAACAGCTCTCGGAACTGGTTACCCGCGACAAGAATCACCCCAGCGTGGTCATGTGGTGCGTGGCCAACGAGCCGATGCCGACCAGTTTGAACCTGTCTTCGCTTGACGACGACACCCCAACCGATCCTTCGGTGGCCCGCGGCCAGGCCTTTCTGGATACGCTGGTGGACCGCGCCCGCGAGCTGGACCCCACCCGTCTGGTGACCGTTGTCGGTGTGATGGGCGGGCCAGCGGATTGGCTGCGTAAAAGCGACGTCGTCAGCATCAACCGCTACTGGGGTTGGTACGTCCTGGGCGGCGAGATGGATAAGGCACTGGCTTCGCTAGAGCAAGAACTGGATGGGTTGTGGGAGAAGTTTCAAAAACCCGTCATTATGACCGAGTTCGGGGCCGATACGATGGCCGGCATGCATGGTCACCCCAATGTCATGTGGACCGAAGAATACCAGGCCGATTTCATCCGCGGCCATCTGGAAGTGGCCAAACGCAAAGAGTTCGTGGCCGGGATGCAGGTCTGGAACTTTGCCGACTTTGCCGCCGTGCAGAGCATTATGCGCGTGGGCGGCCTCAACATGAAGGGCGTCTTCACCCGGACGCGCACGCCCAAAATGGCAGCGTACGTGCTGCGTGAGTTTTGGACAAATAAATAGAAAACACGTGAGGGCTGCGGTGATAAAAAATATAAAAGCAACTCACGGTTGGAGGAAACAATGAATTTACAAGTGTTAACACAGTGGTACGACTTTACAGGCAAAACGGCTGTGATTACCGGCGGCACAGGTGTGTTAGGGGGCGATATGGCCTCGGCGTTGGTCGGGTTGGGGGCCAACGTGGTCTTGTTGGCGCGCCAGCCCCACTTGGCCGCTGACCTTGAGCAAAAGCTGGCTGCCGGCCCCGGTCACTATAGGGTTGCCCAAGCCGATGTCCTCAAGCGGGACTTGCTGGAGGCTGCCGTGGAGAACGTGGTGGGAGAGTATGGTCGGATCGACATTCTCATCAACGCGGCCGGCGGCAACCATCCTCAGGCCACCACAACGACCGACCAGACCTTTTTCGATCTACCACCCGAGGCCTTGAATTTCGTCTTCGACCTGAACCTCATCGGCACCATTTTGCCCAGCCAGGTGATCGGCAAAGTTATGGCCGCCCAGGATGAGGGGGTCATCCTCAATCTTTCATCTATGGCCGCCTTTTCACCGCTGACCCGGGTAGTGGGCTACGCCGCCGCCAAAGCGGGTATTAATAATTTTACCCAATGGTTGGCCGTTCATATGGCCCAAGAATACAGCCCCAAAATCCGGGTCAACGCCCTGGCCCCCGGTTTTTTCATCGGCAACCAAAACCGAGCGTTACTGCTCAACGATGATGACAGCCTGACGGCACGTGGCCAACAAATCATTGACCACACACCGATGGGGCGCTTTGGCCAGTCAGAAGAGTTACTGGGGACGGTGTTGTGGCTGCTGTCGCCCGCTTCACAATTTGTGACAGGCATCATAGTGCCCGTGGATGGCGGCTTTTCCGCCTTCAGCGGCGTGTAGCAATTGACGACCCTGGAAGGAGGCAATATGCGTCGGGTATTTGTGATTATAGGTGTGTCTGGTAGTGGCAAAACAACGGTGGGGTTGGCGTTGGCGCAAAAGCTAAAGGCACCGTTTTTCGATGGCGATGATTTTCACCCACCGGAGAACGTGACCAAGATGGCCAACGGTATCCCCCTTAACGATGACGACCGGTCTCCCTGGCTGGCGCGGCTGCACAAATTAATTACCGATCATCTGGCCCGGGGAGAAACAGCCGTAATTGCTTGCTCTGCACTGAAAAAAAAGTATCGCGACCAGTTACGCCAGGGCAATGAGGGTCTGTACATTGTCTATTTGAAAGGCAGTCTCAATCTCATCTGGGAACGGATGGCGGCACGTCAGGGGCATTTCATGAAAGCCGATATGCTCCAAAGTCAATTTGAAGCCTTGGAGCCTCCCTCGCCCCGTAACACCTTGATTATCAGCGTGGAACAAAGCGTAGATAACATCGTCGCTCACATTCTGCAAAGTGTCGGCGAAGAAAACAGGTAAGGAAAATCGTGATACAAACCAGAGAAAAAGAAAGGAAATAAAATATTATGAGTAAAGCAGATCTTGGCCTGATTGGCCTGGCCGTCATGGGCCAAAACCTGGTATTGAATATGGCCGACCACGGCTTTACAGTCGCGGTCTATAACCGCACCGTATCCAAAGTGGATGATTTTATCAACGGCAGTGCCCAGGGCACCAGCGTGATTGGCGCCCATTCTATTGAAGCGTTTGTCAGTCACCTCAAGAAACCCCGCCGGGTGATGCTGCTGGTCAAGGCCGGACCGGCCGTCGATCAATTTATTGAGCAACTGCTGCCCCACCTCGAACCAGGCGACATAATCATCGATGGCGGCAACTCCAACTACAGCGATAGCATCCGCCGGGCCGAATATGTGGAATCGCAGGGTTTGCTCTATGTCGGCAGTGGTGTGTCCGGTGGCGAAGAAGGTGCTCGCCACGGTCCGTCCCTTATGCCGGGCGGTTCCTCCGATGCCTGGCCGCACATCAAGCCGATTTTCCAGGCTGTGGCGGCCAAAGTAGAGGATGGCACACCCTGCTGCGACTGGGTGGGCGCAGATGGTTCGGGTCATTTTGTCAAAATGGTCCACAACGGCATC
>JAGRCC010000763.1 GCA_020433785.1 Anaerolineae bacterium | reverse complement strand
AGATCAGGCCGATGTTGTCCTCGTAAAGCTCAAAGATGTTGGGCCGCTTGGTCGGTGGGGCTATTTCCACCCCGCTGACGGCTACCACGCCAATTTCCCCTTCTTCGATTTTGGCCCGAGCCAGCCGGCCCCGTTCGCTGTTGAGGAAATAAAGATCGTACCCACCCTCTGGCGTTTCAATTTCAACGTGCAGCAGCGTGCCCCGTTCGACAGCTCGACTAAGCCCCAACGTCAAGGCATGTTCGACATCCTCATCAATCAAGGCCAGGCTTTCGACCAGCGTTTCGTCGGTCAAGAGTTCGTTTTTGGCGATAGCTTGTTTGGTCTGCCGGTAATGCACCCACAGGAAATGCAGCGTCACCTTTAGCTCAACCAGGCTGTCGATTTGCGGCAGCAGGCGCGCAAAGAATAGATCCGGTACGGAGGTGAATTTAAGTTCGCCGGCGGGAAACCCTTTGAAATGCTCCATCGCTTAATAATCCAACGCTTGCGTTCTAACTTCTAAATCGACAAACTGGGCCAGATGCTTTTTGAAGTATACTGAGAAGACCCCAGTCGGGCCAGAACGATGCTTGCTGACGATAATCTCGGCGATGTTGGGGAATTCGGTATCGGGGTTGTATACTTCGTCGCGATAGATGAAAAGTACCACATCGGCGTCCTGCTCGATTGAACCGGACTCGCGCAAGTCCGACAGCATCGGCCGTTTGTCAGCCCGCGATTCGACTTGCCGCGATAGCTGGCTCAGAGCCAGAACGGGGATATTTAACTCGCGGGCCAGCCCTTTGATCGAGCGCGAGATAAAGCTGATCTCCTGCTGGCGGTTCTCGTTGCGGGTGCCGCCGCTCATCAGTTGCAGGTAATCGACAATAATCATATCCAGCCCATGCTCGGCATGCAGGCGGCGGGCCTTCGAGCGCAGTTCCAGAGCCGAAATGGCCGGCGTGTCGTCGATAAAAATAGACGTTTCCGACAGCAGTCGGATGGCCTGATAAAAAGTCGGCCACTCGTCGGCTTTGATGTTGCCCAGGCGCAACCGCTGGCTGTCGATGCCGGTTTCGGCCGAGACCAGCCGCTGCACCAACTGCTCGTCGCTCATCTCCAGGCTAAACACCGCCACCCGCTTCTGCCACTGTCGCGCCGATTGCAGCGCGATGCTTAAGGCCAAACTGGTTTTACCCATCCCCGGCCGTCCGGCCATAACCACCATATCCGATCGCTGGAGGCCGCCCAGCAATTTGTCCAAATCGGCCAGGCCGGTTGGAATGCCAATGACTTCGCCCTGATGCTGGTGCAGGTATTCGACCCGATCATAAAACGACTCCAATACCTGGCGAATCGGTTTCAGGTCACGGTCGATGCGCCGCTCGGAGATGGCAAAAATAATCTCTTCGGCCCGATCAACCACTTCATCGGCATCTTCGGCGTCCTGATAAGCTAACTGGGCGATCTTGCTGGCTGCATCGATCAGCCGTCGCAAAACCGCCGTTCGCTCGACAATCCGGGCGTAATATTCAACGTGAATTGAGGTGGGCGTGGCGTTAATTAAGCCCGTCAGATAAGCCGAACCACCCACTTCGCTCAGTTGGTTGCGCCGTTCCAGTTCGTCGGATAGCGTGACCAGGTCAGACGGCTGGCGGCGTTCGTGTAGATCCAGAATCGATTCGTAAACCCAGCCGTGACGCTGCACGTAGAAGTCGTTAGGGCTCAAAAATGTTGAGACGCGCAGAATGGCATCCGGATCAATTAACAACGAACCTAAGATGGCTTCTTCGGCTTCGATATTATGGGGTTGTAATTTGTCAGGAACTACCGTTGATGTAATATCAGTCATGAGTTGTTTATTAGAACTGATGTTCTAGTATAGATAATAACACGTGCGCGGAGGTTCGTCAAGAACCGAACCAATTTGCACGCGCACGTGACAATATTCAAAACAAAATTTTTAGGTTACTTGTAACAGGTGTCGTCTTGTGAGGCAGGTGGAACAGGCAAAATAGATATTACACAGCCTGAGTCAAAGGCTGCCTAATAATGCTACAATTGGTTGAGACGATTAACGCTAGTTTTTACCCAGGTCGTCCAGGTCAAGCTCGTTGATGAAGTCGCTAAAGGCTGATAACTTTTCTTGCTCTTCAGCCGATACCGGGGCCGTGTCCTCTTCCTTAGCAGAGAACTCGAGATCGGCACCCTCGATGTCGGTTTCGGGCACGATGGAAGCCATTTCCATAACTTCTTCGGCCACAAATAGAGGCGCATTGACTCGCACCGCCAAAGCGATAGCATCACTAGGGCGAGAGTCGATTTCTACGCTTT
>JAGRCC010000762.1 GCA_020433785.1 Anaerolineae bacterium | reverse complement strand
CGACCAAAAATTTCGGTCTCAATCTATTTTTGGCATAGTTGGAGTCAATGGGGGCCATTCAACCGAAGGTTAATTGACAAACACCGCCGGCGACTCGACCGTGATGGTGTGGAAGCCGTCGGACGCGGAAATGCGCAGGCGGGCCGTGCCGGCCGGAAGCTGGCTGGTGTGGAAGGTATAGGTCGTATTAGACAGCTGCACGGCCAGCGGCAGCCAGCTCTGGCCGTTATCGAGACTGTAGAGGATATCGTAGCTCAAGCGGTCACCGTCACTATCGGTGGCCTGCCAGGTCAGGGTTTGCCGCCCGCTCAAGATCGATTGGCTGGCCGGAGTGGTTAAGCTCAGTTCCGGCTTGTGGTGGCTGGGGGTAACCTCAACTAGAGTCGCTTGGCCCCGGCTAACGGTAATTTTGGCCACATCGGCCGGGTCAAGTCCCGGTAGGAGAAACAAATAGGCGCTCGAATCGGCCAAGGCATGGCTGTCTAAATCGCCAAAACCGGCCCCGAAACAGCGCTGCGCCAGGCGGCGATTAGCATGATCCCACACGTCGAGGCAATAGTCACCCTCGCCGGCTTGAGGCGGCATAAAATCGGCCGGGGCGGCGACAGGTTCACCCTCAAGCCGCAGAATCTCCGGGCGGGAAACCGTCCCGTTAGGATAGACCACGCCGCTGACCATCAACGTCCCGGCGTTGGTCGCTTCGACTTGAGTCAAATAATCGGTGGGAACCGGCGGGGCAGCGCCGCCGGGCTGAAGGAAGGGACTGTCGAAAATTTTGCGATAGGTATAGGGCGAGATCCAGGGTCGGGTGCAGTAGGACATCATATCGTACGTAGAGGGAGGATAGATGATCGGCGGGTCGCTGTACAAATCGATGCCAAACTCCTGGATATTCGGTGTAAAATCATAAGGCCAAGTGGGATCGACCTGAATGTCGGCCCCGTCGGTTTTGAAGCAGCCGGCATCCTCCGTGGCTGTGGGCGACCAGGCATGCTGCGCGCCCAAATTATGGGCGATCTCGTGGGCCAGAATACGCGCTCCGCCAATATCCTGCTCCGGGCGCAGGCCGCCAAAGGCGACCCGGCTGGAGTGCGGTCCGGCGCAGTTGGGACACCAGAAAGGGTCGGCCGCGCCGCCGTTGTAAGCTTCCATCGGCAGCCAGCCGAAAAGCTGGTCGGGATGGGCCTCGTTTGAACGATACTGGCCGTACAACCAATACGTATAGAGCAATTTGCGCAGGATCTCACCCTTATCGATCTCACCTTCCCAGACCATATCGGGCATGGGTAGCCGAAAATAGTCCACGCCGGGCACGGGGTATAGCCGCAGCAGCCAGTAATCAATCCCGGCCGGATCGGGTGGGCGATGACCACCGGACTCAATCGGCAGGTAGGCCACGCGCAGCGGTTTGCGTTCAATAAATTCTTTGGTTAGGCTGTATCGATCCGGCGGCAGCGTTGTTTCGCCGTGAGGCGTTACCTCAAGCTCAAAGGTCATTTGCCCCGTCAGCCAGGCCGGCGGCGGGAGAAAAGCGAAATTGACCGAATTATCCAAGCTGCCTCGCAGTTGGGCCAGCGTAAGGTGGTCAACCTGCTGAAGCGTGGCAGCGGCGAAATCGTGAGATAGCTGATCCTGTTCTTGGCCATCTTTGAGCAAGCGCAAGCGCACCAACGTATCGGCGGCGGGGCAGGTGGAGTTGCAGGCCAGATAGACGCGCAGCATCGTGTGCCGGCCGGCCACCATCGGCATCGAGTTGTTACAAAAGATATTAAGAGGGTGAGCCGGATCGGGCTGGCAGCGGGGATTTTCCGGTTCCTGTAAAACCTGAACACCCTGCGTCAATTCGACGGCACGAATTTTGACCGGAACAGGCATAGGCGTAATGGTTGGGCTAGGTATGGACGTCGGTGGAACGGATTCGGTTGGCAATGGGGTTGGACTGGCCAGGAGTTCAGGCGAGGGCAGCGGGTTGGGCTGCGCCGCTATCGCCGAAGACGGCTGATCAAGCAACAGATGCGGCTGAGGCGAACCCGCTCGAACCATCGACCACGCCGCTCCCAGCGTAATGACCTGCAACAGGATCAACCCAACTATCAAACCGATAGCAACCCCGCGCCCGCCGCTTTTTATCTGGCCAGGCTTGGCGGGGCGGTCATCGGCTGATGACACTAAATCTAACGATGGCTGCTGAAGCAGACTATAGGGCTTGGACGAATTGGATCGAGATGATTGAGTCATCGTGCCATCAACAACTGTCGCGGGTAAATACCTGCGCTCGATGTACCGTTTTTAAGGTGCAAAATTTAAGGGATGGTGAGATTGGCTTAGTTAGAAATTAATTTCCAACCGAATCTAAAACTTCCACCACTATAACATGAGCAATTCCCGGTTTCAATGGGATAATAGGGGCAATTTTTGCCTTAGGTCAATAAGGGGTAGTACAATCGACTTGCGGCCAAGCCTATCCCAAAGATGGGAGCCTTTGGCCATCAACGACCTGAGAAAGATAATTAAACCCACATGACTTTAAACGTAAGATTACCTTTTTTCATCGTGCTTTTACTTCTAAGCACCTTAACCCTAACCGCCCAAGCGCAAAGTGAACCTCGCATTCGAAATCTATTGATCGAACTATGGCCGGAATTCGACCGACCGGAATTGTTAGTTATCTATCGCGTCGAATTAAGCAGTGACACGCCCCTACCCGCTACGCTGACATTTTCGTTGCCCGGCTCTATCGATACCATGAACGCCGTGGCTTATGGTGCGGACAATAATCTTCTAACGGTTGAGAAAGATCAGATCGATATGACTTATCGCGATAATATGATGTTTCTGACATTCTCGACCCCTTCGCCGCTGGTCCAGTTGGAATATTACGATAGCGAAGCCATCACCCGCCAAGATCAGACCCGGACTTTCGACTACACCTTCACCGCGCCCTATGCGGTCGAGTCGGCTATTTTTCAGGTTCAGCAGCCGGCTCAGGCTGAAGCGTTCTCGCTCAAACCGGAAACAAGCAACAGCTTTATCGATAGCAACCGTCTGACTTACCACGTGATCGAGCAGGCCAACATCGCTGCCGGTGAGACGGTCTCGGTGATCGCCACCTACCAACGCCCGACCGAAGCGCTGACCTTCGAGCTGCTGACCCCCGTATCCGAGCACGCCGAAGATATCATCCCGGTCTCCACCGAGCCGCCTCAGGACAGCAATGTCACCATCGCCTACGCCTTGACCGGCATCGGCGCAGTCTTAATCTTGGCCGCGGCCGGCCATTGGTGGTGGACCAAATCCAAGAGCCAATCGGGGCCGGCCCGCCGCCGCCCCCCTCGAACCGGCCGCCGGGCAAGTCAAACCGGCTCAACTCAAAGTCAAGCCAATCGGGCGGAGGAACCAGAGTCCGCCGGATTCTGTTACAACTGCGGCGCCGCGCTTCGCGCCGATTCCCATTTCTGTCACAAGTGTGGCACTAAACGACGAGAATGAAAAGAGTTTTAGAGTTTATGGAGTTCTTAGAGTTCGTAGAGCTTGTGGAGTTCGATTAAGGAGTCAGATAGTCTCCATTGAAATGATACCGAGGCTAAAAATATCTGACGACCGACTACCAATATCTGGCTACCGTGTTGGCAAAGGAGGCATATGCGAGGAATCAAGGTTAGTATTATTTTATTGGTCGTCCTGGTGCTCATCTCACTGGGACTGAATGTGTATTTAATTTCCCAACTGCTGCAGTTCCAGCAGCAGACCCAAAATCTGGCCAGAGAGTTAAGGCCGGCGCTGACTGAAACGTTAGGCAATACCGTCTCCGACCTGGAAGAGATTAAAAATTCCACCGTTGAGTTTAACGTCAGCATCGACACCGACTTTCCGGTTGATCTCGAAATCCCCATCAATGAAAGCATCGAAGTCCCCATAAACACGGTGGTTCCCATTAAACAAGAAATAGATACAACCGTTATGATGTCTCTTTTTGAAGGGGGTTTGGAAGTTCCGGTTGCCGTGACCGTGCCGGTCGATGTCGAAGTACCGATTGATACGGTTGTGCCGATCAAGGTTGACCAGCGTATTCCCATTTCAACCACAGTGCCGATTAAAGCCGATTTTCCAATCGAGATTGTCGTCGGCGAAACCGAGCTGGCCGGTTATATCGATCAACTAACGACAGCTTTGTCGACCTTTGCTGAAAGGGCCGACCAATTCTTACAGAAATTATATTAGACCTTATCGGACATAAGTGACAGTCACTTAAATCCTAAACTTATATGAGAAAGAAGCCGCCAATGGAAGCACCCTCAGACGACCGGCTCGTGGTGAATGCCCAAGCACTGTCCAAATCATTCGGAACGGCTAAGGTCGTTCAGAACGTCAACTTTGCCTTGACCCGGGGCCAGATTCTGGGCATGATTGGCCCCAGCGGCAGCGGCAAAACCACGACTGTACGGTTGCTGGTCGGCATTTACGAGCCGACAGTCGGCCATATTCGGGTATTAGGCACCCGCCCGAACAAGTTTACTGCCGGTATTCGGGAACGGATCGGCTATATGCCGCAGCAGTTTGCCCTTTACCCGGAGCTAACTGTCTGGGAGAATATGAATTTCGCCGCCTCAATCTACGGCATGACAGTTCGACGAGACAAACGGCTGGCCGAACTGCTAGATTTTGTCGATCTGGGGCCGCACAAAAAAAAGCTGGCCCGCAACCTGTCGGGGGGGATGAAACGACGGCTCAGTCTGGCTGCCACCCTGGTCCACAATCCGGAGCTGCTCTTTCTGGACGAGCCGACCGCCGGCATCGATCCCATTCTGCGCCGGCGCTTTTGGGATCATTTCAAAATGCTCCAGCAGCAAGGCTGCACCTTATTTGTCACCACCCAGTATGTCGGCGAGGCGGCTTACTGCGATAATGTGGGGGTCATGGCCAACGGGCAGCTGTTGATGGTCGAGACGCCGGACGGGTTGCGCCGCCGGGCCTTTGGCGGCGAGGTGGTCGATATGTTCACCAAAGAGCGCCTGGTCTTCAAAGATTTACAGCAGCTTAGCAAACTGTCATTTGTTCGCGAACCGGTCACCCGACTGAATGATGAAGGGACTGGCCTGCGCCTGGTCGTCAACCGGGCCAGCACCGCCATCCCGGCGCTGCTCGAATGGTGTAAATCAGAATATATTAATATCGTTTCAATTGAAGAGTACCTACCGCCCTTCGATGATGTGTTTGTAGAGTTGGTCAAAAATGCAACCGTTAATAGCTAAACGTTTTCGATTTTTTATCCGTATCTCGGCCTTTTTGCTTAAGGAAATGTTGGAAATCATGCGCCAGCCGCTGCTGCTGCTGACGCTGGTGGCCGGACCGTTTCTGATTTTGCTGTTCTTTGGTATCGGCTACCGCAACAATGCCCGGGCGCTGCGAACCATTTTTGTCATTGAAGATAACGATAGTCTTGTAACCCAAAAATTGGATGAATACGCCAAGACACTGGGCCCGCAGTTGATTTTTGTCGACAAAACCAATGATTTGGCCGGAGCCCAGGAACGGCTGCGGCAAGGTGATGTTGATCTGGTCGCCCAACTACCGACGGATATCTACAATACGATACTCCGTAACGAGCAGGCGGTATTCCATCTCTATCATAATGAAGTCGATCCCTTTCAGGTCGATTACATCAATGTTTTTGGCCGGGTTTACATCAACGAAGTCAATCGCCGAGTGCTGCGCTTGCTCACCACCGAGGGGCAAATCGACCTGTCGCAAGCTCAGGATACCATCGACGCCGCCCGAGACAGCGCCGATACGCTGAGGAAACTTCTCGAGCGCTGCGCCGAAACTTTGTCTGAAGCCGGTCGCGGCACTGAGTGTGACACGGAAACGGCGGTGAATTACACCCAAGATCTCAGCCAAAAAATGACTGAATTGAACCGTGCTGTCGAGCAGGATCTTAAATTTGAACGAGCCTTTCAGCGCGAGTTTGGCGACGGACAAGCGGACCCCAATCGTACGGAGGACGAGATCACGTTAGAAGAAATTAGGACACGGCTGGATTCGCTGGAACAGTTCGCCGAAGACATTGACGAGTATGAGGCTCAATTGAATACCCTGACCCAATTGGACACCGATTTGGCCGGTTTGGAAGATCGCTTGAAAGATTTTTTAAACATCAAACCCAACATTCTGGTGAGTCCTTTCCGCAGCGAGGTCAGCAGCATCGCCACGGTGCAGTTCAAAGTCAATGACTTTTTCGCCCCGGCGGTGATCGTGCTGCTGCTGCAACATTTGATTTTGACCTTCGCCGCGCTGTCAATGGTGCGCGAGCGGCAGCTTGGCTCGATGGAGTTATTTTTCGTTGCCCCCCTGACAGCGCTGGAAACGCTCATTGGCAAATATGTGAGCTATCTCATTTTTGGGGCTATTTTGGCCGCCATTTTGCTCAGCCTCATTGTTTTTGGTATGGGCGTACCGATGCTGGGTAGTTGGTTGAGCATCAGTTGGGTGATATTGGCGGTGCTGTTTGCATCGCTAGGCATCGGCTTTATCATCTCACTCATCTCCCAGACCGATACCCAGGCGGTCCAATACGCCATGATCGTGCTGTTGACCAGTGTTTTCTTCAGCGGCTTTCTTTTGGGGCTGAATACCTTGTGGGAGCCGGTGCGCATCATTTCGTGGTCGCTGCCGGCCACTTACGGCATCCTGCTGCTCCGAGATATCATGCTGCGGGGAGCCACGCTCAATTTACCCATATTTATGCCATTGGTCGCTTTTGGTACGGGATTGTTTATTTTGGCCTGGTGGCTGCTGCGCCGGTCGATGCAGAAGATCTAGGTCAAATTGTAAGGGGAAGGTGTGATTACTGAAACTAGTCACTTGACCAGGTATGATCCTGTTCAGATCGCTGGTGCATTTAACCAGGCTCTAGGTTATAGTCCCTATATAAGAAAATGCCCTTAAAAGGAGTGTGGTTATCTTCAAATCTTTATTTCATTAAGACCGTTTCAACCTCAACTTCTCTTCACTCAATGGAAAAAACACCTTCAGGTTGAAGGTGACCAGCTTTCCAAAAACTCTTTAAACCGCTCGTTTCATTATCTAAATTTACTTCTCCCACACTAACACGATTGCACGTTTTGCAATAACTATCTCCATCCTAGATTTTTTGCCTTATCTTTCAGTTTATTTGCTACGCATCTACATCTTAATCGTAGACAGACCAAGGAGGACTGTCCTATGTCATAGTTGACCCTATATAGACCTAAAATCGCTGGATATGGTAGCGTTTTTTTTTCGTTGCTTATTGTGAATTTTTTAACAACTACCAGGGGAGGAAGTAATGATTTTAGACGGAGACAAGGATTTAACCACTACCCTTGCCCGACGAGGTATCTCGCGACGAGCATTTTTGAAGTTCTGTGCGGTCGTAACCGGCACATTGGCTTTACCCAATACCTACATTCCACGGGTGGCGAAAGCCCTAGAGCAAGCCGCCCTGCGCCCACCGGTGGTCTGGCTGGAATTCCAAGACTGCGCCGGCGACAGCGAATCGTTTTTGCGGGCGTCGCGGCCGACCGCCGGTGACGTGGTGCTCGACGTTATCTCGCTGGATTACCACGAGACGATCATGGCCGCAGCCGGTCATTTGGCCGAGGAAGCCAAGCAGCAAACCGTTGAGACAGGCGGACACATCGTGGTCGTGGAAGGCTCGATCCCGCTTAAGGATGACGGGGTTTACTGCTGCATCGGCGGACGTACGGCCGTCGATCTTTTGGAAGAAGCCACCCGTAATGCGGCAGCGGTCATTGCGGTGGGCAGCTGCGCCGCTTTTGGCGGGCTGCCTAAAGTGGGCCCCAATCCCACCGGCGCGGTCAGCGTGATGGATCTGGTCGATCATATTCCGGTTATCAACCTGTCCGGCTGCCCGATGAATGTTGCTAACTTCACGGCGACGGTAGTTCACTACTTAACCTTCGGCGAATTCCCGGCAGTAGACAAATTAAATCGCCCGCTGTTTGCCCACGGGCAGATTATCCACAACAACTGCGAACGGCG
>JAGRCC010000761.1 GCA_020433785.1 Anaerolineae bacterium | reverse complement strand
AGAAATGATAGAACACAGATGACACGGATTGTTTAGATTTTTACGGATAAGGTCTGATTTAATTTAATAAAATCCGTATTTATCCGGGCGATCTGGATGATCTGTGTTCAATTTATGTAAAACTGTAATCGACTGAAATTAGATTGGGGGTGCTTAAAACAAGCGGTGGGGCAGCAGCCGGTGCGAGGGGGACGCCCACCGATTAAAAAAGGTAATTCCGTTGAACGGTGATCAAGACGAAAGCGTCTCTTTGAGGTTAGGGTCCCCGTTGTACTCAAACAGACGGGTGGGCGCGTTTTGGGGGATAACTACAGATAAGGCCAGCGGCGCCACCTCAATTTCGATCGGCGTCAGGCCGATAGTTTCGGCATCGACGTGGACGGGTAGGGGATCGCGGGTGGCCAGCGACAGCTTGGCCGTTCGATAAAGAAAAAAGTCGGGGTCTTTGACATGCCGCCGAAAGGTTACCCCAACCAGCAGTTTGACCAGTGACGGCCAGCGATGGCCGGTCATTACGCCCACATCGAGTAGGCCATCATCCATTTTGGCCTGAGGGGCCAACCGCCAAACCCGGCCGTAAAGTTGGCCGTTGCTCATAACGGCCAGCATAATTCGTTTCCGGATAGCACCATTGTCGGTGGTGATCGTGGCCGGCGTCCCCAGAAAATCGTAAACAGTTAGCAAACCGGAAACGATCCAGGCCGCATAGTTGAGTGATCGATTTTTGTTGTTAGAACGTTTACGCTGGGTGACGGCAGCGTCGATGCCAACGCCGCACCACATGAGAAAATAGCGGCTGGTACCATCGGCCAGCCGCAGCTGGCCTAAATCGATCTTGCGGCGCTGCCCGTGGGCGATAATATCGGCTGCTTTGATGATCGCCTCTGGGTTTAATGGATGCCAGATAGGAATACCCACTTCGGCGGCATATACATTGGCCGTGCCGGCCGGCAGCACCCCCAAGGCGGTCTCGGTGCCGGCCAGACCGTTGCAGACTTCGTTGATAGTGCCGTCCCCGCCGATAGCCACGGCGGTATCAAAGCCGTCCAGGGCAGCTTGTTGAGCCAGCCGTGTAGCGTCGCCAACCCCCTGCGTCTCTACACATTTAACGTGACAACCTAAACCAAGCAGATGCTGATGAGCTTTTTTTAACTGTTTCTTAAAGGAACTAGGTCCGGCTTTGGGGTTGATAATTAAGCATATTTTCATGTTATTTTTTATCAAAATCAACAAAGCTGTAGCCGACACCCCGCTCGGTGAGGATATATTTGGGGTTGCTAGGATCCGGCTCGATTTTTTGGCGTAGGTAGGTGATATAAAGCCGAACATACTGGCTTTCATCGCGATATTCATAGCCCCACACCTTGGAGAGGATCATCTCGTGGGTTAGGGTGCGACCGGCGTTATTGACCAGATGATAAAGCAGCCGGTATTCGGTGGGGCGCAGCTTAATGGTTTCCCCGTTAACAATGACTTCGCGGTGTTCAAAATCGATTTGCAAGTAGTCATCAACCACCACCAGCGACCGGCTCGAGGGAGAAGCCGTCATATCGACCCGACGCAGGACAGCCTGGATTCGGCTAGACAACTCGCGGGGGCTAAATGGTTTGGTCACATAGTCGTCAGCGCCCAAACCCAAGCCCTTGACCTTGTCATCTTCATCGTCACGAACGGTGAGCATAATAACCGGAACAGTCGATGTTTCGCGAATAATGCGCAACGCTTCGAAACCATCTAGTTCCGGCATCATGACATCGAGCAGCACCAGGTCGGGCAGGTCGTCGCGCACCCGTTCAATGGCTTCCAGACCATTACTGGCTTCAATCACGCGATATCCTTCCAACTCTAGATTCATCTGCATAAAACGGCGCATCCGGTTTTCATCATCGGCAATTAAGATGACCTTAGCGTTTTCTTTATCCATAACTGTCTCGCTTTTGAGCACCAAATTTTGTTGAGGGGTTCAATTATCAAAAAGTCGATTTTATATCTTAGCTATAGGCGAGAAAGATGTCAACTCTAAAACCTGCCTACCCGGCCAGGCGAATTATGCCAGTCGATAAGGAAGAGTTGAATTCATCGGCTAAAAGAGGTACACTCTATAGACAAAACATATTCAACTACAAACTGCTGAAAGTACTTCCTAGAGAAAATAACGACATGTCACCAACAGATCTGCCCCTCATTATGCTATCTGAAGATAACGAAGCTAATATCAAGACTATTTCTATTTACCTTCAGGCCAAAGGATTTCGGGTGGTCGTGGCTAGAAATGGTGTTGAAGCGATTGAACAAGCACAGCGGTTAAACCCAAATTTGATTTTGATGGACATTCATATGCCGCAAATGGACGGATTGGCCGCCATGCGCGAATTAAGGGGTAATGCCAGCTTTTCAGATATCCCCATTATTGCGCTAACAGCCTTAGCCATGCCTGGCGACCGAGAGAAATGTTTGGCAGCCGGGGCCACTGAGTATTTGAGCAAACCGGTCAGTTTGCAACGATTGGTCGAGGTCATTGAGGCTAACCTAACAAAACGCCCTGGTTGAGGAATCTCAATTGCCCAACATTGTGATAGAAGATTTCGCTCAACAAAAATCCCTGTCGGCGCATTGGCAGTGCTTTAACAGAGGCGGTGGGGCGTTGGCGTTTACCGACCAGGGGCTGCGCTTCACCAATCCCGCCACCACGTCCGCCGCCTATACCAATGCCCAAGTTGACGATTATCAGGATTTAACCCGCCGCTATTTTTGGTGGCAGCCGCCGCTGACCCTCACCGTCCGGGCGCGCTTCTCGCATTCGGCCGGAGTTTTAAGCGGGACGGCCGGATTTGGCTTTTGGAACGATCCTTTTATGATGACCGGCCGCCGCCGCCCGGCTCTGCCGCGAGTGGTTTGGTTTTTTTACAGTTCGCCGCCCTCTAATATGAAGCTCGATCTGAACACGCCCGGCCACGGCTGGAAGGCGGGGACGCTTGATGCGATCCGCTGGCCCTTTTTCGCGTTGCTGCCGACCGCGCCGATTGCTGTGCCGCTGATGAACATTGAGCGTCTGTACCAAACCTTCTGGCCGATCGGCCAGCGGGCCATTGGTGTCAGTGAAGCACCGGTGCCGGTCGCTATGACCGAGTGGCACACCTATGACCTCGACTGGCAGAAACAACGAGTGCGCTTTGGCGTTGACGGCCAAACCATTCTCGACTGCCGGACGTCGCCGTGCGGCCCATTAGGGTTTGTTATGTGGTTGGATAATCAATATATGGTGGTTACGCCGTGGGGAACATTTGGCGCCGGCTTGGTGGCCGAACCGAACGGCCAGTGGATGGAAGTGAGCAACCTCAAAATTGAGAGCCGTTGAGGGACATAGGGAGTTTATTTAACTCGCACGGCCACAATGGTCACATCATCAGCAATGGGATGGCCTTTAGCCCAATCGTGGCCGATGTGCGCCACCTGATTGATCACCTCGGTGGCGGTTACATCCTGAATGTTTATACCGGCCAGGCCGGTAATCAACCGGTCGAAGGACAAAAACTCGCGGTCGGAATTAAACATCTCCGACAGGCCGTCGGTCATCAACAGCATGACGTCGCCGGATGAAAGGTTGAATTCGGTGATTTTATAGAGTGCCTCTTTAGTGATGGCCAGCGGTAAGCCGCTGATAATAAGCTCCTCCAGGTCACCGTTAGCCCGCAGCAGGTAGATCGGCGGCATCCCCCCCCCACAAGCGCGAACGGTCATTTGGCCAGGTTGGGTCTGCGTCAGTTCCACCAGCATCAACGCCATATTCAACTGAACTCCCAGATCGATTTCGTTGAGGATGTGGTTAATTTTCTGAGTCAAAGTCATCAGATCGGTTTCGCTGGTGGCTAACAATGAGGCTTTGGTCATCGAAACCAACAGGCCGGAAGCGACGCCGTGACCGGTGGCGTCGCCGATGGTGATGAGCAGTTTGGTATCGGTCTGAACCGAAAAATCGTAGTAATCTCCGCCCACTTCCGAGGCAGTTTCCTGATAAGCGGCAATATCCAGGTGTGGCAGCGTCGGCGGCGAAGCCGGCAGCAGCGATAATTGCATCCGACGGGCGTTCTCAAGCTCAATTGATTTGCGCCGGTTTTCGATATCGAGTTGGCGAATGTAGGCGGCCTGACGGTCGCGCAGCCGTTTTTTCTCCAGCGAGGCCCCAATCCGGGCTTTGAGCAGGGTATTATTGAACGGCTTGGATAGATAATCTTCAGCCCCCAACTGGATGCAATGGACAATGCTATCAATTTCATCCACAGCCGAGATCATAATGACCGGAATGTAAGATAAATTCTTGTCCGCCTTCATCCGTTCCAGGGTTTCATAGCCGTTCATCTCGGGCATCATAATATCGAGCAAGACCAAATCGAACGCCTCTTGTTGCAATATGGTTAAGGCGTCCCGCCCATTGACGGCCACGGATACGGTATGCCCCTGCCGCTTCAATCGCCGCGATAACATATCCCGGTTCATCTCATTGTCGTCCACCACCAATAAGTGTCCAACCAGCGATGCTTTGTCGCTGGTTAAGAGGTCGTCAGCCAGGGTGTGCTCGGCATTTAGCCCAACCGCATGGGAATTTGTTAGCTGGGCTTCGAGTTGCTCGATCCGCTTAATCGACTCATTGACCAGCGATTTGATGGCCGGGGGGGTCTGAGACCAGTCCGCTTGATTAATATTGACTGGTGTTGAATTTGTCATAGACGGTAGACAATGCTTTTATTGGACTTTTATTGAATGAAGGTTTCAATTTTCGCCAGCAATCGCGGAAATTCGACAGGTTTGGTATCGTAATCATCACAACCGGCGGCCAGAGCCTTTTCTCGATCGCCGGCCATCGCGTGGGCGGTGAGGGCGATAATCGGAATATCTTTGGTTTCCGGCGCAGCTTTGATCTGCCGGGTGGCTTCCCAGCCGTCCATAACCGGCAAGCTCATATCCATGAGAATGAGGTCTGGCCGATTTGATAACGCGGCGGTGTAGCCCTGCTCCCCGTTGACCGCAATAATTACCTCATACCCTCGGCGCTCCAGGCGGCGCGATAACATATCGCGATTCATTTCATTATCTTCTACCAGTAAAATCTTTGCCATACGCTTTACTTAATCGGTTAGTGGTAATCTTTTAGATTTTACTCTGTATCAGACAGAATATCAAGCTCGATATTAGCGGAAGGTATGGTGCCGCTTTAATTTACCCGGTCGGCCGCATCAAGCCGGGGATAATCCAAACTCACCCGGGCCGGTAGCGACATAGTAAAGGTTGATCCGTGGTTGGGTTGGCTCTCCACCGTAATTTGGCCGCCCATCATCTGGCACAGGCGCTGGCTAATGGCCAACCCCAGCCCGGTGCCGCCATATTTGCGCGTGGTCGAGGAGTCGGCCTGGGTAAAGGCGTCGAATATCCGATTCGATTGGTCGGCGGTCATGCCGATGCCGGTATCGGACACGCGGAATCGGATCCAATCGGTGGATCGGTCGGTCGGGTTATTGCCGTTGGTCGATGGCGCCGCCTCGCGGATGACCTGCAAGGTGATCGAGCCGTTTTGGGTAAATTTGGCGGCATTGCTGAGCAAATTAAATAGCACCTGCCTGATCTTGAGCGGATCGGCATACATGACGCCGACTTCGCCCGGTTGTTGGAGCTCTAACCGGTTGTGATTTTTCTCGATCGACGGCTGAATGGTCATAATGACACTTTCCACCAAATTCATCACGTCAAAGGTGTCCAGATCAAGCTCCATGCGGCCGGCTTCGATTTTCGAGAGGTCGAGAATGTCGTTGATCAGGGTTAGGAGGTGATTGCTGGCCGTCTGAATTTTCTTCAGGTCCGGCACAATCTCTTCCTGGCCGATATCTTCGGCTTCCTCTTGAAGCATCTCACTGTAGCCGATGATGGCGTTGAGCGGCGTACGCAGTTCGTGGCTCATGTTGGCCAGAAACGCGCTCTTGGCCCGGCTGGCCGACTCGGCGGCTTCACGGGCTTCTTGAATTTCCTCAATTAAATAGGCGTTTTCCAAGGCAGTGACCAGGTAGCTGGCCAGCGTTTCAAAGGTGTCGATATCAGACTGGCTAAATCGAAAGCTCTGCCGATCCTGGAGATCTAATATGCCTAGCACACTGCCGCGAGAAATAAGCGGAATGGCGACCTCAGAATTCGTTTGGGGCAGCAGCGGATGGGCCCAAAAATGTTCTTCATTGCTGGCGTCGTGGACGATGGTGAGCTGGCGGGTGCGTGCCGCTCGGGCAATAACGCTGTGCGGGTGATTGAGCGGTATATCAAGGCTATCTTTGTTGACCAAATTTTGCATCCCATCGCCTGATCCGGCCCGTAAGACGATCACTTCGTTGGCGTCATCAATCAAAAACACGTGGACTTGATACAGATTAAATCGGGTTCGCAGCAACAGGGCGGCTTCGTGTAGTAATCTCTCTAATTCTGTGCTGACTTTTGAAAGTTCACTGACGGCGGAAATAACGCTTTGGCTGATTTCCAATTCCTGGGTTCTTTCTTCCAAGCCGAGCAAAAGTTTGCTCACTTGCTCGGCCATGGTATTAAAACTGCCGGCCAGTACGCCAATCTCGTCGGCGGTTTGAATTGTCGAGCGAGCCTCGAGATCGCCCGTGGTGAATTCGGTCACCGTGGCAGTTAAATCGACCAACGGCTTGGCCAATAAGTTGCCGACGACAAAAGCAATCGCCGCTACACCCCCGGCGATGGCGATAGCCAGAAAGAGGGCGGTGCGGATTTGGTTTTGAATCGGGGCCAGGAAAACCTCTTGCGGCTGGGCAAAGACTACCCACCAGGGTTGGTTCTCTAACTTGGCCGTGGCCACGGAAAACAACCGGTCATCCGCTGTAGCCAATCGGGCGGTAAAATTGGGTTGAATGTTGCCGTTAGCCAAGCCGGCCTCAAATTCGGGCAAGTTGGTGGAGAGTTGGTCCACGGGCCGGTTGGGTAGCCGGCCGGCCGCTTGCAACATAGCCAATTGAGTGGGTTTGAGCGGGACAACCGATTTGAAAATCAAATCCGCGTTGCGGCCGTGAGCCAGCCGAATGTGATTTTCATCGAGTAAAATGGCATAAGACTCCGGTCCAACCAGTTCATTGTTGCGGACAATCAAGGGCTGCAAAATTGAGGCATCATACCGGACTCTTAAAACGCCGATAGTTTCGTGCTGAGGACTGTGCCGAACCGGCGCGCTAAAGTAGATAGAGGGATTGCTGGTCGTCGGGGAGAAGCGCAGGGAAGAGACAAAGGGCAGCCCTGTTTCAATCGGCCGTCGGAAGTAATCTCGATCCGATTTGTCTCGCCCGATATCGGTCGGATCGGTGTCCATAACGGTGATGCCTGATAAATCAATGAGCGCGTAAGAGGAGATAAATAGCCGGTCGCGCCGGCTCAAGGCATGCAAAATAGCCGATACTTCGGCTTCTTCAGGGCTGTCGGGGCGCTGCTCCGGCGGCAAATTGAGATATTCGACCAAGGCGGGCAGTTGGGCTTCGGTATTAAGGTTGTCTAAGTTCGATTTGATGAAGGTATCAATGCTAACTGCCGTTTGTTTGGCCCCGGCCGACAGGGCTTGGTTGGCGTCGTTGATCAAGGCATCGCGGGTGTAGCCGCCGTTCAGAAACGCCAGTAGCCCTAACGGTACTAATGAAACAGTTAAGAAGGCCACAATCAATTTGGTGGGCAGATTGAAGGTGGAAAATTGGCTGGCGGCTAGGAGACTGTAGGCCAATATGATCAGTGCCCCCAGGATAATGATGACATTTTGGGCAGCAGGAAAGATCAGTTGAGTTCTAAAGGTTAATAAATCCAACGCGCCGGCTAATCCGGCCGAAAGGATGCTGATAAATAACAAAAAATTGAATTCTTTAGGCGAAAGGATTTGTGGGGCAATAATCAGGACCACCAAAACAATGCCCAATCCAACAATTAAGCCGAAACCGGCCACAAACAAGGGGGAAAGCAGGACATTGAGCAGCGACGTGATAACCAGCACCTTGATCGCCAGCCGGGGTCGATGGCGCATCGAGAGTAACACGCAATAACCCGCCACCGCCGTTACCAAAGCGCCCATTCCGGCGATAATATACATTTGCCAGCGGTGGCTTTGCACGGCCAAGTAAAGTTCGCCCAAAAATGTAATGCCGGCCGCAATACAAAAGAGAGCCGTCGCCCGGATAGCGTGACGGGTCTCGGCCGGTGATGGCGGCGAGGTATCCGATTGGCCTGTTTTTTTGTTGATTTCCACTTAAGACTCGGCCTTTAGGGTTGTTCGGGACCAACATAGCGAGCTACCAGGCGGCTGACCTGTTGCAGGAGTGCATCCTGGCTGTAAGCGCCCTTTTGCAGAATTTGCTCAACCCGGCCACTGAGTTGAACCCGTTCTTCCAGAGTCAAATCAAGCGCGGTGATCACAATCACTGGAATCGACTGCCAGTCAGGATGCCGGCGTAGTTCGGCAATAAATTGAAAGCCATCCATCTCAGGCATCATCAAGTCGAGTAAAATCAATTCCGGCTGACGGTCCGCCACCCGTTCCAGCCCGATGCGCCCGTTTTCGGCTTCTTGGACCAGCCATTGTTCCTTTTCCAGCGTACGGCGAACCATTTCTCGGGTCGTGTCGTCGTCCTCAACCACCAGCACGGAACAGACCGGCTGCGTACAGCGAAAGCGCTGCATGGTGGTGATCAGCCGCTCACGGTCGATCGGTTTGGTCAGATAATCGGCGGCGCCTAGAGTGTAGCCAATATTTTTATTATCGAGCATGGTCAACATCACCACCGGAATGTCGGCCAGAGCCGGGTCAGATTTGAGCCGGGTTAAAACGGCCCACCCATCCAGACCAGGCATCATCACATCGAGAGTAATGATAGCCGGGTTTAATTCTCGGGCTAGTTGTAGGCCAATGTCCCCGGCTGAAGCGGTGACTACGCCGAACCCTTCCTTGCTCAAGAACCGCTGCATCAACTCCCGCACCGCCGGGTCGTCATCGATAACCAGAACCACATTCGGATCACCGGGGACAATGACGCGCGAACTTTCGACATCCTGGCTCGATTCTCTGGGCACAACGATAACGGTTTGTTCGGCGGTGACGGTGGCCGGTAGTTGAATGGTAAACGCCGACCCCTGATGTAATTCGCTTTTGACGGAAATTTGGCCGCCCATCATCTGGCAGAAACGGCGGCTGATGGCCAAACCCAGACCTGTTCCCCCGTATTTCCGTGTGGTTGAGGCATCGGCCTGGGTAAACTCCTCAAACAGCATCTCAATTTGGATCGGGGTCATGCCAATGCCGGTGTCGGTCACCTCAAAGATAAGCTGGTCGTCGGCGTTGGATTCGGAGCGGATGCGGGAGACGTTGAGCGCAATTTGGCCGTTCTCTGTAAATTTAGCCGCGTTGCTCAAAAGATTAAAAAGCGACTGCCGGACTTTAGTCAAATCGGCGTACATGTCGCCTAAATTATTGGCCAGATTGACACTGAAGACGTTGTTTTTCTGCTCGATTAGCGGCTGGACCGTATTCGCCACTTCTCTAATCATGCCTCTGACGTTAAACGTTTCCAGGTAGAGGTCCATCTTGCCGGCTTCAATCTTCGATAGATCGAGGATGTCATTGATCAAAGCCAGTAGATGTTTGCCTGCCGCGTTAATTTTCTTTAGATCGGGCACCAAGTCGGCCTGACCCAAATCTTCAACCTCTTCCTGAAGCATTTCGCTGTAGCCGATGAC
>JAGRCC010000760.1:1709-3321 GCA_020433785.1 Anaerolineae bacterium | reverse complement strand
CCTTTTGATATTAGCTTCAGATTGTGTGATAATAGGTTTATCGAACTGTTGGAAAAATTAAATTTGATGCGGTATAAAATCGGTTGGGTAAGTTGATTTAATCCTTGTTGGGCGGCTTACCGTATCACCCATCTTGGAGAATATTATGGATGATGTGCAGACTTTGATCGCTACTTTACAATCCGCCCCCGGTATTATCATCGGCCTCATTCGCGAGGTGCCGCCGCCGTATCTGAAGCGCCGCCCCAGCCCCACCGAATGGTCCGTTCATGAACACGCTTGTCATCTATCGACAGCCGACACAGCTTACCTCCTACGGCTAGAGCGGATCCTGTCTGAGCCGGCCCCCTACATACCGTCTATGGTCCCCTCGGCAGACGAGGAGGCCGGGTCATTACTCAACACTGATTTGGACGAAGCCCTTGACCTGTACGTGAATGAGCGGGCGCGGCTGGTAGAGCGCTTGAAGGCGCTGTCGGCAGGGGACTGGCAACGGACGGCGAGGCACGAAGCGTACAGTCACTACTCCGTATTTATCATGTTCAGAGACCTGCTATTGCACGAGATGCTGCACGCCTACCTGATCGAGGAGTTGAGGCTAAAGAAAGACTGGGAGTAAGGCTATGGTGATGTTTCAAAATGCAGCACCAAGAATTTGAACCTCCTGAAGAGCTACAGGATACCATATAGCCATTGTTGGCGCGGGCATTGGCGGATTACCCTTAGCGCGACTTTTGCCAATGCAACCTATAAACTATAACTATGGAGGCGAATGTGCCGCCAAGCCCCAATGAATACCCAGTACCGCTGGCAGAAGATCACCGTCTGCACGATCTCATCTGGCGGCAAAATGCCCTGCCGATGACGGCCCTGGCTCAGGAGGTGGGTCTCTTTGAACGTCTCCAAGACCAACCGGCCACGATTGAAGCTGTCGCCGCCATGCTCGATGTGACCCCTCGGGCCGCCGAAATTATGCTGGCCGTGGTGGCGGCGCTGGGGTTTCTTGAGGCACTGGGCGATGGTCGTTTCGGTTTAACCGCTGTTGGCCGCACCTACCTGCTGCCCTCTAGCCCGTTCGCTTATGCCCCCTTCCTTTCAGCCGACCATCCGATCCTTGACAAGCTGCGTCGCGCGTTTTTAGCCGGCGAACCGTCCCAGCCGCTGGCCGTTAATATAGAAACCCTTTCAATAGAACGGGTTAGAAAGTTTATTACCCAGATGCACGCCACCACCTTCGCCGCGGCCAGTGGATTAGCCGGACAAGACAGTTTAGCCCGGGTTCACAAGCTGCTGGATGTGGGCGGCGGATCAGGCTCCCTGTCATTAGCTATCGCCGCCCATTACCCCCAGATCCAATGTACCATTATGGACCTTGAGCCGGTCTGTGTCATCGCCCGGGAGAATGTGGCCAAGTACGGATTTGAAGATCGCGTCGGGACCGTAGCCGTTGATATGTTTCAAGCGCCTTGGCCCGCCGGTTATGACGGGGTGCTGTTCGGGAATATATTCCACGACTGGGATGTTGATACCTGTCAATTTTTAGCCCAACGCGCCTTTGAGATACTTGAGCCAGGGGGGACGATATTCTTGCACGAGATGCCCTTGAATGATA
>JAGRCC010000760.1:0-1693 GCA_020433785.1 Anaerolineae bacterium | reverse complement strand
GCCCGCTGACCGTGGCCTGTTTCTCAATCTCTATGTTGCTGCATGAAAAGGGGAAGCAATATACCCCCCGCGAATTTAAAGAAATGCTCACGCACGTTGGCTTTACCGACTTTCGGATTGTCCCGACGTTTGGCTACTATCACTTAGTGAGTGCCACTAAGCCTTGACGATACCATAAATGTGGTTGATTAATCGAGGAACAAACAAGGAGTTGTAATATGATTGATTGGGATAACGAGCTGGGGCAAAGAACGTTGGCAAGAATTGGGTCAGAAGACGTTATCTGGCTAACCACCATATCACCAAGTGGTTTTCCGCAACCACGACCCGTTTGGTTCGTGTGGGATGGTAACACTTTTCTGATTTATAGCATGCCCACCGCCAAAAAAATCATGCATATCACCAAAAACCCGCACGTGGCTTTACATTTTAACACGAACACAGATGGTGAAGATATTCAGGTCATCTTGGGCGATGCCTCCATCGATCCCGGCGCCCCACCGACTAAACAGAACATCGCCTATAGTGAGAAATACGGCGCAGGAATTCTGGCCCTGGGCATGACGGAAGAGACCTATTCAGCCACGTTTAGCGTTGCTTTGCGGGTGGTTCCCTCACGCTTGCGGGGGTTAGAGCCGCTTCCTGAGTTGTAAAACCGTAGGTGGTCTTGGGAGCAGTCGGTGCCATAAGGCCAGCCGTGCTATAGAACAAGCCCTCGACAATTTAACGCCAAGGGCTGTTAGCGTTTGTAACCTATGGCAATTCGAGCTTTATATAGCTTATATGGTTGGCTCAAGGCTATGGGTTAACATGAACAGGATATTCTCCATTTGTTCAAGTTGCTGGTTCAGAAAAGCCTGTTTACCGTTGCCTGAAGCGGAATTTAGCAACTCGCGCCGCTTCTGGGAATAGTTGGTTCGGAGCATATCTTCCAAAAACGCTCGCTCTTGATCGGTCAATGTCAGTGTTATCACGTTACCCTCCTCGGATAAATTAGAATGTGGGCCAGGTGATGACGGGATCTGTGCTGCCACTCACCAGCCGCCTGGGAAAATGAATAATTTGTAGCGTTACTAGTCTTGATCACGAAGTTATCATAAAACAAAAACCGTCAGGAGACACCCGTCACCTGGGCAGATTTATGACTAGTAAGGTGATGAGTTTTTTTACTGGTTAGGCGGCTAGTCGATCGTGACTTTGGTTGTGAGGCAGCTAAAATCGATTACTTTACATTTTCCTTGGGGGGTTGAAAGTGGTTGATAGCGCGTTTAACTTTGGGGTTCAAGGTGAGCACCCGTTGGGCAAACGGAATTTCAATACCCTCCTGCTCAAAGGCCACTTTGAGCTTTTTACGCAGCTCATAACCCACCTCGCGATGGCGTCCGGGCTTGGCTTTGGTGATCGTATGGATCAAAAGCCGAGACTCGCCAAATTCGGCCAGCCCTTCGACCTCGGTGGGTTCCAATACATCGTCATTCGTTTGCTGAAGCTTTTGACCAGTTTCTTCAATAATCTCAAAAACCCGATCGAGATCGGCATCATAGGCCACGCCGATCTCAACTACGGCGTAGATGTACCCCTTCGAAAAATTGACAATGTTGCCCAGTTGGCCGTTGCGGATAATGTGTAACTGGCCGTCGGGGTCTCGCAGCCGAGTGGTGCGCACGTCAATGGCTTCGACAATGCCGGCGGC
>JAGRCC010000759.1 GCA_020433785.1 Anaerolineae bacterium | reverse complement strand
CCAGCAGGCCGGTGGCAATCCGGTCGCGCTCGTTTTCCAGGGTGCGGGTAGAGTACAAAGAAGGTACGGCGCAGCAAAAGCCCAAAATGAGGGGGATGAAGCTTTTACCGTGCAGGCCGGTAAAGCTCATAATTTTGTCCATTAAAAAAGCGACCCGAGCCATATAGCCCGAGTCTTCCAACAGCGTCAAGAAAAAGTAGAGGACGAACAGTCCCGGCACAAAGACCAGAACGCCGCCCACCCCGGCGACAATACCATCGAGCACTAAAGCGTGTACCCATTCCGGGGCAGACACCAGGCTAAGCAAAGTGGAAAACCAGTGGGTCACCGGGCCGGTAATCACGGCATCGACCCAATCGAGATACGGGGCCGAGACATCGACGACCAGTTTGAACATAATATACATAACCGCTAAGAAAATCGGCAGGCCCAGCAGCCGGTTGGTAACAACCCGGTCGATGCGGTCGGTGAAGGTGTAGCGGCTCATCTGGGAGGTATCGATCACCTGGCGGGCCAGGCCGTGAATAAAGCCGTAGCGAGCATCGGCAATGGCGATATCGACGCTATCGCCGTAGGTCGCCTCGATGCGGGCGCTGGCTTGCTGCGCCTGATCGAGCAGCGCCGGCCCATCCGGCAACGTTTTGATCTGCTCGATAATATCCGCTTCGCCTTCTAACAGTTTGATGGCCAGCCAGCGAGGTTTGAATGAAGCTACGAGTTCAGGCTGACGGTCGATGAGGCTGAGTAAACGCTCGATTTCGGCTTCGATATCACTGCCGTAGTTGAGCTTGAACATTTTTGCAGAGAGGGTGGCATCACTTGCAGTCATCGTCATCACGCTCCTTTCAAGCAACCAATCGCAGTTTGGCCGGTTCCGGCTGGACCAATTCGACCACGGCTTGCAGCAAGCCATCTAACCCTTGACCTTTGTTAGCCACGGTTTCGACGATGGGCACACCGCCTAACATGGCCGACAGGCCGGCCTGGTCGATGTGAATACCTCGCGCCCGGGCGACATCGATGACGTTGAGGGCGATAATGAGAGGGACGCCTAGTTCGAGCAGTTGCACCGTCAGGTACAGGTTTCGCTCTAAATTATTGGCGTCGACGACGTTGACTACCACATCGGGCTGCGCTTCCAACAGATAGTCCCGGGCGATGACCTCTTCGGGCGAAAAGGCGCTGAGGCTGTAGGTCCCCGGCAAATCGACTACCCGGCAGCCCACACCCTGGTATCGAAACGTGCCTTCCTTCTTCTCCACCGTTTTGCCCGGCCAGTTGCCCACGTGCTGGTGCGAGCCGGTGAGGGCGTTGAAGATACTGGTCTTACCGGCGTTGGGGTTGCCGGCCAGTGCTAGGGTTAGTCCGGGCGTCATGCGGTTCCTCCCCAACTACTGGCCGGTTCAACCTCGATCCGGGCGGCGTCTTGTCGCCGCAGCGATAAATGATAACCTTTAATCGTAAATGCTACCGGGTCTCCCAACGGAGCTACTCGATCGACGGTGATCATTTCTCCCCGTACAAGTCCCAGTTCCAACAAGCGTCGTCGCGCCGCCGGCTGTCCGCTAACCCGTGTAATTCGGCCGCTTTGCCCAGGGTTAAGTCGGTTCAACGCTACAACAGTTTCTTCCATATTTTGGCTATTATGTTGGATCATCGGTACTTGCTCCTCTCACGGTGAAGCTTGTAAAAATTTTCACAAGAGTAACACAGAACACCGATGACTGCAATAGCTTTTTGTTAATAATAAATGTGGTTAGGGGAAACAAAAAAGATAGAATCTGCTAATTTTTGAGTTAACCGAGGTTAATTTTAGGTTTTGGGAGGTCTCCCAAGGAGGTATAGGTTAAAAATGGAGATGAGGAGATAAAGAGATGAGGAGATTTGAGATGAATATCCCTATCCCTGCCGGATTAATACGGGGAAACACTGAAACACTGATTGACTTGAAGGCACTGAAATATTCTTATTTTTCAGTGAAATCATAACCTTCAGTGTTTCAGTGTTTCAGTGTTTCAAAAAAACGGGCGATAAACTAGGACGCCGAACTATGAACGTGTTCACTTC
>JAGRCC010000758.1 GCA_020433785.1 Anaerolineae bacterium | reverse complement strand
TTTGGGGATGATAAGGCAATCAGACAAGTTGGCCAACTTTCTTTACCCTATATGATAATACTAAGGTTGGCTAAGAAGTTTCTAAGAGAAAAATTGGAAATTAGTTAGAAAATAACAGATTAAAGTAAATAAAAAGTTAGAACGTGGGTGAACTCCCCATTAAAGCCAGTGAAGTGGCCGTGGAATTTGATCGCGTAAACCAGGGCAGCTTGTTGAGAGGACAAATATTAATATTTGCCCCCTCCTTTTGAAATCTTCGCGTCGCCAGATAAGGGCCGGATATGGGCGGCTGATCAGGCCACAACGGTTTTAGCCCAGGGAAATAATCATGCAGTAAAATCCAGCCGCCTGAATTCAGAATGTTGAGAGCGGCGGCAATTTCCCGGTAGACAACCGGAGCCGAATGGTCGCCGTCTAAAAAGATCAGATCATAGCCCAACTCGGCGTTCGCCATGAAATCGAGCGAGTTAGCAGTAGTAAATGTGACCAAGTGAGCGCAGCCCAGCTCGGTCATCATCTCGCTGGGCGAATATTTTGAGCCGTAGCGCGCCCACGGTCTGGCCTGCGGATCATTAACATCCTCGATATCAACCGTGGTCAGCCGCAAATCCTGGGCAAGGGCGCTGTTGCCGGCGGATTTTAGGCCAAGCGCCATATAAGCGGCCGAGACGCCTAACCGGGTGCCAATTTCTAAAATTGAAGTGGGGGCTAGATAACGAATCAAGCAGTAAAGCGCCTTGTAGCTGCCAGTATTGGCTCCGCCGGAATGGCTGGGCGCAACCCGTCTCATGTGTTCTTGGATCTGTCGCCATTCAACTTCATAACTACAGGCGTAAAAGAGTTCGGCCAGATTAATTTGGTTAATATCGGCCAGGGGAGTTGGGTCACAATTGAGCTGATCGAGTCGATTGAGGCGGCCTTGTTCGGTGAAGATTACCCATCGATTCAGGAGCCAGGTGGGGGCGAGTTTTTTGAGCTGTTTTTTCATTGCTGCCCTCCAGCTTCGTGCTAACTATTTTATTGTTAATAGATATCGTTCAGTCCCTATTTGATCATGGTAAACCTTGGGGACGGTTAGCCTTGATAGGGCCCTGGTTCAAGCTCAAACTCGATTGAATACGAAGGATGCCGCCCAGTAAGGGCAGTTGTTTGATAAAGGTCGTTATCTTTATTTTTTTCGGGGCAAAGGGCGACAAAACAAGCAGTAACCCTAATAAAAAAATATTATTGATAAACAATATTTCCATAAACAGCCAGGTGCCCAGGTGAAAGGCCATAAAGGCGATGCCCCACACTTGATGGAGTTTAGGCCGGCACACGGCAATGATAGCGAAAAATTCCATATAAACCGCGCCCAGGTGCATCGGCCAGCCGATGACCGGTTGGTTGACAATGAGCCACCCCAAAATAGTGTGCTCTTGAGTCTGTAATTCTCTCATGGCAATCAGTGTGGCCAGGGCATAGGGGTGGAACGTATTAATTTGTCCGGCGAGGAGTTGGTTGATGCCCACGGAGATTTTCCAAAACCCCGATAAGGTATAGAACAAACCCAAGGTCAACTGCGCTGCCCAAAAGACCATCAGATAGGAATGTTTGTAGGTAATCGACAGCCGGCCGGTGGTGGTTTGGGCGGTGGGCAGCAGGATAAAAATAAAACTGACCGCCAGCGGCATATGATCCAGGTGGAAAATTTTGCCGAAAGAATTGCTCAGAGCGGCCAGACTGAGATAGGCCACAAAAACCAATATCCGCGCCAGACGTTTATTCGGAAACAAAAACCCGACCACGCCAATCACCAGCGAAACCACAATCAAGGTCCCGATGGCCGTATGCGGCTCAAAAAAGCGGATCCAAAAAACGGGCCACAACGGGTCGGCATAGGGTATGACCTGCACCTGATCCCACAGGACAGCCGATTTACTGGCCAAAACGTAAATAATAAATAGATAGAAGACCCGAACCAACAGGCGCGCCTGTTCAAAAGCGTGTCCGTAGCTGCGGAAGTCAAACCCGGCCTCGTCAAGGCGAGAATGACCTTGAATCGTTTGGCGGAGTCTTTTCAATCGTTTCATGAGCGGTTTCCGCTGGCCTGCAATGTAGTTAGCGTCTCCTCCGAAACAAAATCACCACTCTTTCGACGGTCGATGGGGATAAATTTTCGTTTGACGATTTCGTAAGTTAAAGATTGGTCATGGCTGAGATATCGATTTTCAAATTGGATTTTGAGCTGGCCAACGGTTTCCAAGCGGTTAGCTTCAATCGCTTGGCCTAACGCCTGGATGTTACTGTAGGCGACAATGGAACCCGCGTCCGGGAACAAGGCCGGCGCCTCCTCGAAATAGACCGGTTTATTCAACGGCCGGTCATCGATATGAGTCACGCGCAGGCCAAAATCCACCTTCTCAGCGCTTACATGAGAAAATAACTGCCAGGAGAAAAGAGGAAATATCTCCTTCCGATAGAAATACCAGGTACAACTGGCGGTAATGGCGTAGGTTAACACAAAGGCCAAAATAATCAGTTGAAGAGTCCGATAAGTTTTCATGATCGCTTCTCCGCAGCAGGGTTGATGATACGATTGTCTTCGCTCTAACCATTTGAAGGTTAGGCGAGGTCTAATGGTAAGGTACAGACTGCCGAGATACGGCAGTGAGAACTAAAAGCCGGTGGCGGGCGGTTTTATTAGGGGCGCAGCACAACCGGCAAGTAAATCAATTCTTCCGGACCGACAATGACCGAACCGGTTACCATTTGAACCTTCGCCGTAACCGAGGCCCTTTGATTCGTGTTTAGGATCGCTGTGGCCTTCCCTTGACCACCGGCGATAGTGGCGAAAAAGGTCGTCCCGCCGCCGGAGAAGGTGCCGGCCGTGGTCGTAAATTGTACTTGGGTGCCGTTGGCCGCCGGATTGCCCAATTGGTCGGTGACCGTGGCGGTTACGGTGGAATTGACCGAACCGCCGTCTGGAATCATATCGGGATTGGCCGTAACCTGGATCGAAATAGCCGATAGGCTGAGGCTGGTGTTACCGTCTACGGCCACATTCAGATAGCCGCTGCCGCCGTAATTGACCAGCGTCTTACTGCTGCCTTTTTTCAGCAAATAGGTTGTGTTAGCGCCGGGAATTTGCATACCCGCCTGCGCGATTTGGGCCGGGCCGGTGATAGCATTCGCGCCCAGATTAAAACCCAAGGTGGTGATGTTGCCGATGTTGGAGGCGATCACGCTTTTAGTCGAGGCGTTGTAGGTGACATCGACCTGCGACCAAATGCTGTTGTTGGGCCGAACGATATTTAGCCAGTAGAAGGCTTTGGACTCATCAGTGCGAATATTGAGCGTCGCCGGCGGGCTTGAACTCCGGGGGTGGCTTTGCAGGAAGTCGAACAGGGCGTCCAACTCGGCGGCGGTCAATGGGTTGTAGCAGTGTTCCAATTCATAAACGGGCAGACCATTACCTGAAATCGAGTCTCGGAAATCAATGACGTTGGTCGGACAGTCTAGTGCTCCTGACGGCACCAGCGTTAACTGGACGGGCGTCAGCGGCGACCAGGCGTCGATGGCGCTTTTCATATCTTGCGAATGGTGCGGTTTGACAAAGATATCGTCGGTATCGTGCCACATTTTGAGGGGAATGGTCCGCATATTGGGAGCCAAATTTCGAGGCGAGCGCCGGGCATACTCAAATGGTACCTCACTGGGCGTACCGCCTACTTGTTTATGAATGCCTGGGTCTGGTAAATCCAAATATGGATCATCCGGATTGGGCGCCCAGAAACTATCATCGTCCAATTCACCGTACAATTCACCTAAATCGGTCAGCGGTTTCCAGGGCACGGCCGCGCCGAACACGTCAGGATATTTACCGGCCATCATCAGAGTCGTCTGGCCGCCCATCGAGCCGCCGATGACGAAAATCCGAGATTTGTTGACGCTAAAATGCGAGGTCATGTAATCGATGGCATCGATAACGTCATGCTGCGCTCCCAACCAGGCCAGCGCTTTTTTGCCGCCGTCGGAATCCCCATTATAGGGCACTACCCGGTTGTGCTGATTTGGCGCGACTAGCAGCCAGCCCCGTTGAGACGCTTCGGTGGTCAGTTCGGTGTATAATGCCCCCAGACCGGTGCCGCCCAACCCATGCAACACTACCACCAGTGGGGCCGGTGTTGTATAAGTGGTGGTGTCTGGGGTTTTAAAGTAAATTGTGTGACTAGCGCTATCGTAACTGCTAGTCAGCACGGCACTTTGAATTGAACCCATTGTGCCGACGTCCAAACTGGCTACGCCCAGATCATCGGCCTTGCGGCGAATTTCGATCTGGATATCGGCGGCGGTCCAGGTGTTGTTGAGATCGGCGTCGTTGGTGAAAAAGATGTCGTTTTCACCTTGAACCAGCACGTCCGGCGGAATCGGAATGTGCTGCGAAAACTCGTTGGAACAAGGCTGTCCATCCGGTTGAATGGGCGCGATGGCCACCGGCTGCCCGTTAACGTAGATGGTATGAGCGGCCGTCGAACCCGAGGCCGACAGCACCAGAAAGGCGTCATCGACCGGGCCGTTCCATTCCAACTGCACTCGGGTGAAGGTGTCGCCCGACCGGCGGCCGTCGACCACGACGCATTCGGCCCGGGTGGAG
Organism: Anaerolineae bacterium; assembly: GCA_020433785.1. The sequence continues at coordinate 370 of JAGRCC010000758.1, read as the reverse complement.
ACCAACCCCACTTGTCGGACGTTACTCTGCGCCTGAGTGATTGCCGTGACCGGCAGCAATAACCATACTAGCAGGCCGAACATTACCATATATTTTTTGTGGGTCAGGATAAGGTTATTCATGAAAATCTTTATCTTGATGAACAGGGTTGGACTCCTTATGCGAGAAGTGTTGGTACGACAATCAGCAGACGGCTTTAGCCCTACGCCCTACTTCTTATTTTGGTGACAAAATAATTATTTCTGCCATCAAGGTATCACTTTTTGCGGCCAACAGACATTTCCACCGGCTGGATAACACTTTTTGGGACAAAACATCGATACTTGGCTGGTCGGATCACCTTTTCTGAGACAAAAAAGTCATTTCCGGC
>JAGRCC010000757.1 GCA_020433785.1 Anaerolineae bacterium | reverse complement strand
AGCGACGGGGTGAGGGTGAAATACCGCTTCTCTTTATCAATCTCTAATCCCTCATCTGCACAGCCAAGGTGGGATTGATTTGGCACGCTTCCTCCCAAGAAACCACATCGAGCGAGCGGGCAAACTGGCCCACGCCATGCACATCGGCGCAAAAGAGACCCAGTTCGATGATTTCCTCGTCGGAAAAGTGGTCGTGCAGCTCGGCCCAGGACTCATCCGAGTCAATCGCTCCCTCTTCCGCTTTGAACCGTTTAGCGTAGCGAAGGGCGGCTTTCTCCTGCTCGCTGAGTTTGTCGCTACTTTCAAACTGCCACAATTCACGGACAAGTTCTTCGGTCACGCCCTCGGTCTGGCCCTGGGTCGAGCGCACCGTAGAGCAGTAGCCGCACTGGTGGGCTACCGACATATAGAGGCGTACCATCTCTTTCAACCGGTGCGGTAGGAGGCCCTCGTAAAGCAGCGCATGCCAATACTTGCCCCACAGCACCCCCAGCGGCGACCGAGTCATAATGCTCATGATGCGCGGATCGGGTGCGCCTTTTACTTCGGCAGCAGCGATCAGATCTGAAATTTCGGGTGTCTTTTCTTCATCAGTAATATAGCGTAACCGTTGCATATCTCGCCTTTCTCTTAAAATATTGTCAATAGATCACAATGCACCCTTCGATACGGCTTCGGCCGGCTCGACCTACTTCGGATGCGGCGGTCTGCTGATTACGGGTTTTGCTTGATGTCGCTCCAGGGCGGTAGTGGGTAAATGATCTCCGCCGTGGCCAAGTTGGCCGGAAACACAATCTCAGCCTGGCCATTCTGCCACTGGAGCATAAAGTTGGGCAGGGCCGAGGCATGACCGCCGGGACCGTTAGCGAAGTTGACCGGCCCGACCACGTAGGTTTTATCTGTCTCGCCGATGGCTTTGTTGATGGCTTCCGGGTCGGTCGAACCGGCTTTGGAAATGGCGTCGAGCAGCACCTGGGCGGCGGTGTAGGTGGTTGCCATCACCTGACCATACGGTGTTCCGGTCTCAGATTGGTAGCGTTCGGCCAATTCTTTGGCTCCGGGTAGCGAGGGCAATTCCGGGTGCCAAAAACCGGCGATCATCACCCCTTGCGCGATGGGGTCGAGCGCGTTCCAGAAATCCTGGGTCTCGGCCGCTTTTTCGAAAAAGACGGCCTTGGGTCGATAGTCAAGCGTTTGCATCTGCTTCCATAGGGCGATAGCATCGGGCGGGATCATCTGGGCGATAACGATTTCGGCCTCTGCTTCTTGGGCTCGGCGAATAAGATCGCCATATTCAGTCGTGCCGACCGGGAAATCGGCGTGGTAGACCACCTCATAACCGGCCTCCGGCAGAATCTTTTCCCAAATGCCGCCCATTACCACGCCGTCTTCCTCGTTATCGGTGAACAAGGCCACCTTTTTATTCGACTCGACGGTATCCATCGTCTTGTACTGCTGCGTGGTCATATCGACTTCATCAAAGAAGATGTCCCAGGCATAGGTCCAGCCTGCCTCATTGCCGCCTAAAAAAGCCCGGATCGGCGAACCGCCGGATATAAAAGGCACTTTCTCTCGTTCGGCAATGGCTGCCCCAGGGATGACCAGGGGCGGGGTAAATGAACCCAACAGCCCGTGAACCTTATCTTTCAAGACCAGTCGTTCAACATTCTCGGTCACTTTTTCGGGCCGGGTCTCATCATCATAGATAATCAACTTGACCGGCACTTTGGCATCCCCCACTTGCAAGCCGCCGCTGGCGTTGATATCGTTGACAGCCGTGGTATAGCCCCACTCGGTGTAGGTTCCAAAGGCCGCTAACGGGCCGCTTTTGGGGATCGATGCGCCGATCACAATTTCCTCGGGTGCGGCGGCGCCGCCGCAGCTGCTGAGCAGCAGGCTCACGATGAACCCGATAATCAGAACGATCAACCACTGTGTTTTGCGATATTGTATCTTCATTGAATACAGCCTCCTTTATATGACTTAGCTTATTGCGCTAGCCGGGAAACGGTCATCACCCGCTCACCGATCTCTACAGCGCCCATGGGTTTTGGGTATATTGAATGATTATTTCGATTTAGCGTTTAGCTTGAACAGTCAACAAATAATTGGACAACCGTTCACGGGAGGCAGTGATGGCTTCATCCGGCCATTCCAGAAAGCCGCGCCCGGTTTTGAAGCCCGCATCCCCTCGTTCCAACCGCTCACGGAGGGTGGTTGAAGGAGTCGGCGCGGCGTTAAGGTGGGGCAGGATATAATCGTGGATGGCTAGGGTCAGGTCCAGGCCGACCATATCGGCGTTTTCCACCGGGCCAAGAACGGGCAGGCGCAGCCCAAAACTGTTGCGAACTACCTCGTCAACTGTGGCCGCATCGCAGATACCTTCATCAATTATGGCAAAGGCTTCTCGCCACAGCGCATGCTGTAGCCGGTTTCCCACAAAGCCGGGCACATCGCGTTGGACTCGCACCGGTCGTTTGCCAACATGCTTGAGCAAATCATATGTGGCCTCGATGGCCCACTCGGCCGCATCTTCGGTGCGCACCACTTCGACCAGAGGGATGAGATAGGGCGGATTCCACCAGTGGGTGCCGACGATGCGCTCTCGATATTGGGACTTTGAGGCAATTTCGGTGATACTCATGACCGAAGTATTGCTGCACAGCACCGTCTCCGGTGAGCAGAGTTGATCCAGCAGGGCAAAGATGTCCTGCTTTAGAGCCATGTTCTCAAAGACCGCTTCGGTGACAAAAGCCACCCCATCGCACCCATCGGCCATCTCAGGCGTCAGTCGCACCCGCCCAACGATGGCGTCGATATCGTCGGCCAGCGCTACTCCGTGAGCAACCATCCGGCTCAGGTTGGCCCGGATACGGTCGGGCACGGTGGCTAAGGTGGTTTCATCGGGGTCTACCACGGCCACCGAATGGCCGGCTACGGCAAATACTTGGGCAATACCGTGGCCCATCAAACCACTGCCAATCACGGCGATTTTGGCTAAATCTGACATTGTTTACCTCCTCATATAGATGGAGTAAGGAGTAGGGAGTCGGGAGTAGGTATTTTTCCTTATTCCTTACTCCTTACTTCCTACTTCCTGACTACCCCGCACTATAACCGCCATCCACATACATCACGGCCCCGGTCATAAAATCAGAGGCAGGCGAGGCCAGGAATAGCACCGAACCGATAAAATCCTCCGGCTCGCCCAGCCGGCCGATCGGGATGCGGGCCAGGAATTTTTTATAAACCTGATCGTCTTCGAACATCCATTGGGTCAGGGCCGTACGGAATACCGTCGGCGCAATGGCGTTGACGTTGATGCGATGGGGGCCCCACTCCCAGCCCAGGGTTTGGGTCAGCGAGTCGATGGCCCCCTTGGAGGGGCAGTAGGCAGAGTAGTTGGGCAAGCCCAACTTGCCCCGCGTTGATGACACCAGAATGACTTTGCCGCCCCGCCCTTGCTCAATCATTACCTTACCGGCCTCTTTGCACAGCAGATAGGTTCCCTTGACGTTGACATCCATAATCATCTGCCACTCCTCGACCGGCTGCGTGATGATGGCCCCCGGTTTGTTGACGCCAGCCGCCGTCACCAAAATGTCGATGCCGCCAAATTGACGGACAGTTTCGGCCACCAGGTGTTGGGTATCCTCGTGACTGACCGGATCGGCGGCATAATAAGCGACGGTGTACCCGGCCTGTGAGATTTCCTCAGCCAGCGGTTTCAGCTTATCGGCCTTGCGTCCGGTCAGCATCACTTTGGCCCCGGCTTTGGCTAGCCCTTTGGCCGCCGCTTCGCCAAAGCCGCCCGTCGCTCCGGTCACAATGGCAA
>JAGRCC010000756.1 GCA_020433785.1 Anaerolineae bacterium | reverse complement strand
AATATCTTATACCACAACATATCGTGCTTTTCCTTAAAATTTAAGGCCGGTTCTGTCTAAATGGGGCCGGAACAGGCGGCCTAACCGGAACAGGTTGACGTAACGGCGGCGGCTCGATCCGGGGTTCCGGAATGGTTCGGTAGACCGGCTGAAGCGGATCGCGTAAATCAATATAAGCCGGTGGGCGCTCATTTTCGCGCAGTTGAGGTAGCAGGGTACTGAGAACCATTAACTTGGCCTTCATATCGGCGCCATCGCCCAAATAGACCGGCCAGCCTTCAGGTGTAGCCACCATTAAGCCGGTGGCTCGGGCGTGACGCACCACCCGAACATCCGGCGCTAAGATCCGCAGCGTTTGAGCGCCCTTGATCAACGCCGGATCGATTTGATACCCCACTTCCAAGGGCTGCCGGTCATCATCCACAATCTTGAGCATATCTTCCATCTCGGCTTTGGGCGGCACCACCGTACCTTCCTCATCCACCCACCAGACCGTATCCCCGGACTGCCACAGTAACTGCGGCCGGCGCTCGGCCACCTCAATCGAGACCCGGGCTGGTAACTTAACCGTAACCGCAGCCGACTTGATGTTGGGCAGCGCCTCGATGTTGCGTTCGATCTCAGCCGGGCTGAGCCAAAAGACGCTCTGGCTGTCGATCTGGCCGGCCACATAAATCTCGCGGGCCGAAATTGCCACGTTACCCCGAATTTCAGCGCCGTAGACAAAAAATGAACTCGAGGTAAACAGCACATAAATCACCAAAATCAGCAAGCCCAGCGCCAGCACGCCGCTGAACTTAACCCCGCGCGCCTGCCAAAAAGTTACCACCGGCGCCATCGACAGCCTAGGTTTGGCAGCGGTTGTTTGATATTTGATTGCTTGGGCCCCCAACCGCATTTCAGAGCGCCGGCGGCGTCGTTTCTTTTGGGTGAACATGTTGGTAATTGGTAATTGGTAATTAGAGAGTTCTAAAGGTGACAGTCACTTGGGCATGCTAAACCAACCATTTGCCCCAACTCGATACTGATTTATCGACAATAAGTGACTGTCACCTTGTTTTTAGTTCTAATCTCTAATCTCCAGTCTCACCTACTCCGCCTGGTCGACATCAAAGGTCGTTTTCGACTGCTGTTTATCGTCAAACCGCTCTAAAGCCAGTTCAATCAAGCGGTCGATTAGCTCGCTGTAGGACAAGCCGCTGGCTGCCCACAGTTTGGGATACATGCTGATGGGCGTGAAGCCCGGCATAGTGTTGATTTCATTCAGGTACAGTTCGCCGTCGGCTTTATCGAGCAGAAAATCGCAGCGCGCCAGCCCGGCGGCATCGACCGCCTGAAACGCGGCCACGGCCAGGTGGCGGGCCTGCTCGGTCTGAGCCGGACTCAAGGGCGCGGGGATCAGCAGCTCCGAACTGTTGTCGATGTATTTGGCCGCGTAACTGTAAAACTCACGGGAGGCGATAATCTCACCCGGCACCGAGGCGATGGGGTCGTCGTTGCCCAGCACGCTGACCTCAATCTCGCGGGCGTCGATGCCCTGCTCGACCACAAGTTTACGGTCGTAGTGGGCGGCGTCGGTTAGACCGGCCCGCAGATCGTCTCGATTTTTGGCCTTGTGGACGCCGACGCTGCTGCCTAAATTGGCCGGCTTGACAAACATCGGGTAGGTCAATCCGGCTTCGCAGACATCGAGGACCGCTTCCGGTTGGCTGTGCCACTGCCGGCGCAGAAAAACGCGATAAGGCAAGATCGGCAGGCCGTGGGCCTCAAAGATTTTCTTGCAGATGGCTTTATCCATGCCCACCGCGCTGGCCATCACCCCCGCGCCAACGTAAGGGAGGCCGACCAGGTCTAGAAAACCCTGCACCGTGCCGTCCTCGCCAAAGGGGCCGTGCAGCACCGGAAAAATCACATCCAGCGGGCCGGTCTCGGAAATCGGCAGGACCAGGCTGTTTTCAGGCGACGACTCGGTCGCTGCGGTCGAATTGGCCAGCACCGGATGACCAGCCGCCGCTTCGACCAGCCGTTGGTGAATATTCTCACCGGTGAGCCACTGCCCGGCCTTGGTAATGCCGATCGGCACAATGTCGTAGCGGGCCGGGTCCATGGCCTGCATAATGCCTTTGGCGGAGGTCAAGCTGACCTCATGTTCGCCACTGCGCCCGCCAAATACCAGACCGACGCGTATTTTTTTAGGGGGTTGGTTCTGCTGACTCACCGACCACCTCGATTTCTAATTCTAAACTCACTTTGAATTTGTCCTCGACCACCTGTTGGGTCATTTCAATCAACGCTATCATCTCGGTCGAGGTCGCCCCGCCTAAGTTATGAAAAAAGTTGGCGTGGACGGTTGAAATTTGGGCCTGGCCGACCCGCTGCCCTTTCAACCCCGCCGCCTCGATCAACCGGCCGGCATAGTCGCCGGGGGGATTTTTAAACATACTACCCATTGTCGCGCCCGGCGGCTGGCTGCTTTTGCGGCGCTCATTGAAGCCGGTCATTCGGGCCTCAACCGCCTCGGGCGCAGCGGGAGTAAATTGCAGTTCGGCCTGCAGCACGACCCAGGCTAAATTGGGCTGCCACTTCAAAATCGACGTCCGGTAATCGTACTTTAACCACGTCACCGGCTGCCAGACTCGCTCACCGTCAGGCGATAACAGCTCAGCCCGGACCAGGGTGGCCGCCATATCGCGGCCGTAAGCACCGGCATTGTTGACCACCGCCCCGCCCACCGTTCCCGGCACCCCGACGGCCCATTCAAAGCCGCTTAACCCTTCTCGGGCGCAGCGCCGGGCCAGGTTGGGCAGCACCACGCCGCTATCGGCGGTTAACAAGCGCTGGTCACGGCCGGGCTGCGGTGGGTGAAGCTGAACTCGCTTAGTTCGATTTTCGATGACCAGGCCGCGAATCCCGCCATCGGTGATGAGAATATTGGCCCCGCCGCCCAGCATAAAAATCGGGACCTGATGTTGCCGGGCCAGAGTGACTACCTCGACCAGCTCATCGATCTGGCTGACGGGCAGCCAGATATCCGCCGGACCTCCTAAGCGAGACGTGGTGTGGTTGGCCAGCGGTTCATCGAGCCGCGGCCGGTCACCAAAGGCGGCAGTCAGGGCCGCGGCCAGCGCCTCAATCGCTTTATGCGACATGATCCAAATCTTGCAGTCGGGCCACCATCCGGCGGAGACGGGCTTGCCGGGCCGCTCGCTCGATGGTCAACACCTTGAAACGCGCCCCTTCGATCCGCTCGGCCGGCGTTAGGAAGGGGGGGATGGGCAATGGTTTTGATGAGGGCTTAGGTTGGCGTCGCCGTTGACCGATGAGTTTTAGGTTAGGTTTCGTCATCAGTGTCTTCCTTTCTATGGACTGTTGACTTGAATAGAACTTACCTAGTGAGTAGACTGCGTAGGCTATCCGCCGGACAACCTGTCCAGCACCCATTCGCCGACTTTGTAGCCGTCGCCCGCGCCTAAGGTCAATAACACATCGTCCGGGGCTAACTGGGCGGCCAAAACGTCGGTGGCCGCGGCCAACGGACCGATGTACCGGGCGTCCGGGTGGGTCATGCGGCTGACGATATCGCGGCTGCTGACCAGTCCCTGATCCTGTTCGCGGGAAGGAAAGATATCGACCACGATCACATGATCGGCGTCGGCGAAGGCGTTGGCAAAATCGGTTAGTAATGTTAAAGTGCGGCTAAAAGTGTGCGGCTGCAACACCGCCCAGATGGGCCGCGCCCCGAACCGGGTACGAGCAGCGGCCAAGGTCGCTCTGATCTCGGTCGGGTGATGGGCGTAATCATCGATGACCGTGACGCCGTTAACCTCACCCTTTAGCTCGAATCGGCGGCTCGTACCCTGAAACTCACCCAGTGCCGCCGTGGCCGCCGGTAAATCCAACTGTTGGTGATCGGCCACCACCAGTGCGGCCAGGGCGTTTTGGACATTGTGCTGTCCCGGCACGGCCAGCGAAACGGTCGCAACTAATTCGCCGGCTCGCATCACCCCAAAATCCGAGCCGCCCCGGTCGTTCGGTGTAACCTCGTCCGCCTGCCAATCGTTGCCAGCTTGCAGCCCATAGGTCACCACCGATGCGCGCGCTGATCGGGTAACAAGATCCACGCCGGGCGCGTCGCCGCAGCCGATGACCAGCCCATCGGCGGGAACCAACTGTACAAAATCGGTGAAGGCCTGATACAACTGTTCCGGCGTGGGAAAAATATCCGGGTGATCCCACTCGACAATGGTGACGACGGCTACGGTGGGCCGTAGCCCCAGAAACATGTGGTCGTATTCATCGGCCTCGATGACAAAGGCCCGGCCGGTTCCGGCGGCGGCGTTACGGTCCAGTTGAGGGATAAAGCCGCCGACAATGTAGGTGGGATTTTGGCCCAACCTTTCGAGCATAAAGGCGGTCATGGCCGTTGTGGTTGTTTTGCCGTGCGTGCCGGCCACGGCGATGCCTTCATACCCGGCCATCATCTGGCCCAGCCACTCATCGCGCTTGCAGACGGTTAAGCCCAACTGCCGCGCCGCCTGCAATTCCGGGTTGGTCGCACTAACCGCCGACGAGACGATCACCGTCTCGATGGCCGGATGCAAGTTCTCGGCGCGCTGGCCGATGTAAACCGTCGCGCCTAGCGCCTCTAATCGGGCGGTCGCAGCCGAGGCTTGTAAGTCGGAGCCGGAGACCTGATAGCCCTGTTGTAAAAGTACGGTGGCGATGGCGGATAAACCCGCGCCGCCAATGCCGATCAAGTGAACTGTTGGCATAATCAATCAGGTCCGTCTACCGATAGAAAGGCGGCCGCTGGGTCTCAATTTTCCGGCCTTCGTTACTTGTAAGAAATCTAAAGCGCGTGTTAACTATCGCAAACAAAAACAAGAGGCCAAGCCCAATCACCAACCAAGGGATAATACTGTCCATCACGGTTATGTTCGGTAAATTCACCGCTTGAATCGAGACCGATGAAGCGGCCTGTCCAAAGGAACTGCCGCCTACCAGCGACACTTCGGAGGCCGCGGCCACCTCGCCGCCCGGTAAGGCGCGTCCATCCAAATATTCGCGGGCAATACTTAACAACAGATAGCCATTTAACGCGCCCATCCCAATACCCAACAGGCGGCCAAAGCCGGTGGGCTGGTGCCTGAAGCCCAACCCGCCAATAATCGCCGACAACACCATAAAGATGATTAAGATAAAAAACCAAGTTTCAGGCGCGCTCGGATCAAGCTGGAAAGGGTTATCGGTGCGGGTGGTGACCGCGAAAAAGTTGGTCAACCCATTGTTAACCACATCGGTGATCCCGGTCGGAATGTAAGACCAGATGGCCGCAATCCAACTATTAATTGTATCAATAATGGTCTGGGCCCAATCCGGATTTTGGAGTAAGAAGACCAGCACGGCTAGAAAAACCGTGGTAATGGCTTCTCGCCACCAGCCTCTGGAAAAACCGGCCACGGCGAAATATATAATGATTAAATATGTCAGCAGAGTCCAATTAATTTGCATGATTAAACCTCTTGCGTCACTCGTCTGGACCCAGATATCGACCAGAAGTTACGCCGGCGTCAAGGACCCTTTACCCTTTGACCTTGACGTCGATCTCTTTATAACCATATGGCTTTAGCCGATCAATCCTTCGAAATCCCTGGGAACTTTTAACAAACCTAATCCGATTCCGCAGCAAAATGATGGTCAACAACCCACCCGCGCCAACAAATATCCACGGGATAAAACTGTCTAAAATCGTAAATTGGGGAATATCGGATATTCTTAAAGCAAAGGATGAGGCGCTAACGCCGATATTACCGCTGGCCTGCGAGATATCCGTCGGTAGCGCGCCACCGGGTAGGTTGCGGCCATCCAAATATTCTCTGACCAGATTCAAGATGATCAGCCCGTTCAACGCCCCCAATAACCCACCAAAGATGCTGCCCAAACAGGTTGGCGCATACCGGACTCCGGTTCGAGCCAAGTTCGCCCCTAAAAAACCACGGCCAATCAGGATAGCAATGACCATAAAAATAATAAGGATGACAATCCAGGTAGCCCCGTCAGTCGGATTGATTTGGGGGGGACCGCCACCGGTATTAACGGCAAAGGCGGAATCAAGCCAGGTACTGAATGTGGTTCTAATACCGGCCGGGATCAGGTTCCAAATGAAGGCGATAATCCCATTGACCTGTTCGATAATTAGTTGGGCAATAGCCGGGTTCAACAGTAAAAAAATGAGTACGGCTAAAAAGACAAAGATAATTGCTTCTCGCCACCACCCCCGGTAAAAGCCCACAATCGCGAATATGGTAATCAAAACATAGGATAGCAGTGTCCAGTTAATTTCCATAGCGTTTCACCTCTAGTATTTCCTGTGCCAGATGCGCGGCGGCATCCGGTTTAGCCAGGCGGCGACAAGCCTCGCTCATGGCGTGTAATTTCTCCTGGTTGGTTAATAGATCGATGGCTATACGACCTAACTCATCGATCAAGTTAGCATCCTCAATAACGACCGCGGCTCCGTGACGGGCCAGATAATGGGCGTTAAGCGCTTGATGCGTGCCCGCATACGGGTACGGTACTAAAATCGCCGGGAGGCCGGCTGCCGGGAACTCGCCCAGCACACTGGCTCCGGCCCGTGAGATCACTAAATCAGCCGCCAGCAGGGCCGAGGGCATCTCCTCGTGGAGATAGGCCGACACGTGATAGCGTGCCTGCTGCTCCGGGGCGAGTCCGGCCCGCCGGGCCAACACCTCATCGGCGTCGAGTTTACCGCTGATATGCACTACCTGAGCAATGGCCAGATAGCGCTCGATCTCAGTTGTTAAGGCCCGATTGATACTTCGGGCGCCTTGACTGCCGCCGAAAACCAGCAGGACCGGCAGGTCTTCGACCAGGCCCAACGTTTGCCGGGCCGCCGCCTTGGCCTCGGCCGTTGGGGCGTCCACCAGATCGCGGCGAACCGGATAACCGGTCACTACCGCCAGGCCCGGCTTAAAGTAATTGACCGTCTCCGGGGTAGTCACCGCCACCCGGTCAACAAAGCGGGCCAGAAATTTGATCGCCAGCCCCGGTTCGATATCCGGCAGATAGATCAGGCTGGCAATACCGGCCTGATGGGCCGCGATGGTGACCGGGACGCAGACATACCCGCCGGTCACAAACAGGGCATCGGGTTCAAACCAGCGTATAATTTGCCGGCTGCGGCGATAACCCCTCATAAGCGCCCACAAACCTTGGGCGGCGGCGATCGGATTTTTGCCGCGTAGCCCGCCGGCCGGGATCAACTCGATCTCCAGTCCGGCCCGCTCGACCAACTGCTGCTCCAAGCCGCCAACACTGCCCACCCATAAAATCTTGGGCTGGATATTGGCCTCAGCGCACAGCCGGATTAGGCTTTGAACTACGGCCAGCGCGGGGTACACGTGCCCGCCGGTTCCGCCGCCTGAGATCATTAGCCTCACGCTCTTCCTCTTTTTCTTCGCGGCTGGCCGGCATCGTCCGCCGAGAAATGGCCAGCAGCAACCCCAAACTGGCCATCGTGACCACCAACGACGAGCCTCCGAAGCTAATCAACGGCAGCGGAACGCCGGTAAACGGCACACTGGCCGTTACGACCCCAATATTGACCAACGTCTGAAAAACCAGGCTGCATGTGATCCCGGAGGCCAAAATGGTGCCAAAGGCGTCATTCGCGGCCAGGGCAATGCGAAAGCCACGATAGGCCACAAAAGCAAATAAAGCAATCACCACTAGACAGCCAATTAAGCCCAATTCTTCGCCCAATATGGCAAAAATCCCATCGGTGTGGGAGGCGGGAATGTAACCAAATTTTTGCCGGCTGGCGCCCAACCCCAGGCCGGTAATGCCGCCCGACCCCAGCGCAATCAAAATCTGTCTAATCTGGTAGCCATCTCCCAGCGGATCGCTGCTCAACGGATCGAGAAAAGCGGCAATGCGAACCAGCCGGTAAGATGAACGAATAATCAAAAAATAGAGGGTCACGCTGCCTAAGAGGCAGCTAACCACAATCTGCAATAAATTACCCCCGGCGATAAAAAACATGGACATCGCCGTGGCCGCAATAAGCAGGGCCGTGCTCAAATGCTGCTGGAGGATGATTAAGCCGGTGATCAACCCCAACAAAATTGCAAAGGGGACCAGGCCGTAGCTCAGTTGCTTGATTTTGTCCCCTTTTGACGCCAACCAGGCCGCAATGTAGATCACAATCGCTAACTTACTCAGCTCCGACGGCTGGATCGATCCATTCAAAAGCCAGCGCTGCCCGCCAAAGCGTTCGTCGCCAATGGCTAACACCACCAGCAACAGCAGAATGTTACCCGCCATAATCAGCACGGAGTAGCGCTGCCAGGTATGGTATTCAATGTGGGTACAAATAATCATCGCCAGCGCCCCAATACCCAACCACAATAACTGCCGGATAAAATAATAGGTCGGCTGTTGGTACAGTTGATAACCTAAGGCAAAGGTCGCACTGTAAATCATCATTAGACCAATAATCAATAAGGTCACCACCGCGATGACGAGTAAATAATCTATTCGATGCAGTTCTTCCGAATTTGAAGTCATAGTTAAGAATTGAGAATTAAGAATGTAGAATGTAGAAATATGAAATACATTGAATTACTTTTTACCAACGACCGACTACCGACTACCGACTCCTCACAACTGATTTACCAAATCCTTAAATCGACGGCCGCGTTCGACGAAATCGTTGAACATATCGTAGCTGGCGCAGCCGGGTGAGAGTAGGACCACATTGCCGGGTTCGGCCAATTGAGCAGCCAGGGTTACCGCCTCAGCCAGATCGGCGACGCGATGGACGACGGTTTTAGTTGACGGCACGTGGCTGCGCGTGGCTTCGATAAATTCGGCGATCAAGTCGGCGGACTCGCCAAACAGAATGACGTCGCGAGTTTTGTGTAAAATCAACCAGGCGGCTTCCTCCCAGGGCAAATGTTTATCACGACCGCCGGCCAATAAAATGATCGGTTCGCTAAACGAATGAAGCGCCGCCAGCAGCCGCTCCGGGCTGGTCGAGATGCTGTCGTTGTAATAGGCGGCCTGCTGATATTCCCGAATCAGTTCTAAGCGATGCTCAACCCCCGTGAAGCCAGTGATAACGCCTTGCATGGCGTCAACCGGCGCACCGGCCTCGCGAGCCAGCAAACAAGCCGCCAGTATATTGGCCAAGTTGTGCGACCCCCGAAGTTTGATGGCTTGTTTGGAGGCCAAGCGTTGAAAGGTGAGATCTTGATTAAACAGCACCAAATCATCATTCACCAGGCCCGCCCCATTCGGCGACTGCGCTTCCAGGCTAAACCAGCGCACGTTTGGACCAAACTGATTGCCGATAGCCCGGGTCATGTCATTGTCCAAATTCATAATGAGCACGCCTGATTTATCCTGATAATTGATGATGGCGCGTTTGGCCCGGACATAATGCTTCATGGTGGGGTGTCGATCCAGATGGTTAGGGGTGATATTGAGAATAGCGCTGATCGGCGGGCTAAAATTGCCCAGCAGGCTGGCCAGGCCCTCGGGATCGGGGGTTGGCAGCGTCGCCACATCAACCTCCTGGTTGAGCTGTCCGTGGAAATATTCCAATTGAAAACTGCTCAACTCCATCACCACAATATCCTCCGGCTCAATCCGGTCAACCTCGTCGATGAGCGGGCGGCCAATATTGCCCCCTACCCACGTCTTGCGACCCGCCGCCTCCATGATCTTGCCGACCAAAGTGGTGGTAGTGGTTTTGCCGCTCGAGCCGGTAATGGCCACAATCGGGGCCGGGCACAAATAGCAAAATAGTTTACTTTCGGTACACAGCGGAATTTTACGGGCGACCGCTTGCTGCACGAAATCGACCTCAAGCGGCACCCCGGGACTCACAAACAGTAGATCGGTCTCATCGAGGAGGGACAAGGGATGCTCGCCCAGCACCAATGGCAGGCCCAACGCTTGCAAGGGCGCCAGGGCTTGGCCCATCGCTGCTTCGGTTCGAAGATCGGTGCCGGTCACGGTTAAGTTGTGGCTGCTCAGAAAACTGGCCAGGGCGATCCCTTCGCGGGCCAGCCCCATTACCAGGATGCGCAACCCCGACAGCATCTTAACATCTACCATAAGCCATCACCATTGGTTCATCACTCTCTACCTCACCAGGCTGTGACACGCAGAGCGTAATCCACAGCGACGCCGTATGCTACGCTCTACGTACCACGCCGGAAAATCGAAAATGTCTTAAGTCACACCGTTCGACTATTCAGGCAGCCAATTCCTGAGTCCACAACAGTTCACTTTCCTGCCGCTCCGGAACCAGCAGATCGTCGGCCAGAATAGCGCGAATGACTTCATCGAGGGTGGTCAGCAGTTGTCCGGCTTTGGTGCGATAGTGGCGAATCCCTCGGCTGAGGTCATCGTCGATGCGCGCCACCAGCTCCAGCGCGGCGTGGTAGGCCGCGTCTTGTTCGGTTACAACGGTGGGTTTGACCAATTCCGGATACACTCGGGGTCGATGGTTTAAGGTTTGAACTTGAGCGTGTTTCATTGTTGCAATCTCCTCATTAGAATAGACATAATTGGACATTTTCTAATTATTCTTGGCTTCGCTCAAATAAGGGCTAGAGCGATACCTAACATGGCGGTCAGAATGCCAATCAACCAGAAACGCTGGGTGACATGCGTTTCAGACCAACCAAGTAGTTCAAAGTGATGGTGCAGCGGACTCATCTTAAACAGGCGTTTGCCACCGGTGAGCTTAAAATAACCGACTTGTAAAATCACCGAGACCGCTTCGGCCATAAACACAAAACCCACTACCGGCAGCAACAGCCACTGCCCGGTCATCAAGGCTACCACGGCCAGCGTGGCTCCTATGGCTAAAGAGCCGGTATCGCCCATAAACAGTTCGGCCGGGTGAGCGTTGTACCATAGAAAGGCCAGCACCGCCCCCACTACCGTAAAATCGAATGCCACCAGCCAGGTTTGGCCCTGCAAAAAAGCAATAACGCCATAGGCTGTAAACGCCACCGCCGCGATACTCCCGGCCAGGCCGTCCAGGCCATCGGTCAAATTCACCGCGTTCGACGTGCCGACGATAATAAACATCGCCACCGGAATATAGAACAGGCCAATATCGATTTTGTCGGCCACACCCGGAATGGCGATACTGGTTAGATCAAGGGCAAAATGAAGGAAGAGGGCAGTAACCAGAGCGAAAAGAATCTGCCACAACAACTTATGGCGCCCCACTAATCCGGTTGGAATGACCCGGACCCCAATCAAATCATCGATAGCTCCCAAAGTACCAAAGGCCACCATCACCCCCATCGGCACCAACACCGAGCGCCCAATTAAGGTGAAGCCCATTAGATTGGCCACATTCAGGACACTGGTTATGACCAAAACCGGGATTAGGATCATTAGCCCGCCCATGGTGGGTGTACCGGTTTTGACCTGATGACTGCTTGGCCCTTCAATGCGGATCGATTTGCCAATCTTCCATTCGCGTAAGACGTTAATCAACGGACGCCCCCAAATGACCGCCAGAATAAATGAGATAGTTCCCAGGGTA
>JAGRCC010000755.1:2752-4214 GCA_020433785.1 Anaerolineae bacterium | reverse complement strand
ATCGGAATGCCCCCTGCGGCCAGCCCTTTCTTGGCTTCGTCGATGGCGGCTTGCATGAATTCGTCCATTGTCTTTTTCTCCGTAGTTGTTTGTAGGACAATTTGCCAAACTGTCCGTGTTCCATGGCAAAGATAACGAACAACCTGGCTAGTTGTTCTACTTCATTTCGATTTACTCCCGGCGATACGCCTTCAAATACGCGCCGGGATAAGCCACGTTGCGACCGGCCAGCGCCAATGCGGCAATAGTGACCAGATATGGCAGCGCCAGGAAAAACTCAAAAGGAATATCGACCAGATCGAGCAGTTGCAGCCGCAGTTGCAAGGCAAACACACCGCCGAACAGCAGCGCCCCCCACATGGCCCGGATGGGGTCCCATTTGGCGAAAATAACCAGCGCGATACAGACCCAACCCCGCCCAGCGATGATCCCCGGCGAGAACGCCCCCAACTGGGCCAGCGACAAAAACGCGCCGCCAATCGCCATCAATGCCCCGCCGAGCGCCAGCGTAATGTAGCGCACCCGAAAGACATTGACCCCGGCGGCGTCGGCCGCTTCCGGATTCTCGCCCACCGAGCGGAGTTCCAACCCGAAGCTGGTTCGGTACAGCAGCCACCAGGCCAGCGGCAGTAATACAAGAAAGGCCAGGTAGGTTAGCAGATACTGCTCGAAAATAGGACCCAAAATCGGCAGGTCGCCGAAAATTGAGAATTGGGCAAACGGTTCAATCGACGGCAGTACCGAACTCTGCCCGAAAATCATCCGAAAGCCAAACAAGGCCAATCCGGTACTCAGCAAAGTGATGCCCAACCCCGCCACGTGCTGGTTGACGCCCAACGTGACGCTGAAGAAAGCCATCAACAGCCCCATTATCAGCCCGATCACGATCGCGCCACCCAATCCCAGCCACAGGTAGCCGGCCAGCCCGGCCTCGGCGCTTTTAGCAGCGATGGCGAAGCCCACGAATGCGCCCAAAAACATGATGCCTTCAATGCCCAAATTAAGCACGCCTGAGCGCTCGGTGTACAGTTCGCCGATAGTGGCGAACAGCAATGGCGTTGCTACGCGGAGCGTTGCGCCCAGCAGACCGACTAAAAAAGTGACAAATGCGGCTTCGATCATGACTCGCTCCGGGTGCGGGTAATTCGATACCGTTGCAGTAGCAGCATGCCTAGCGTCACCAGCAGCAGCGCCGCCTGGATAACATCACCCAGGTAGGTCGGTACGCCCAAGGCCCGACTTACTGTTTGCGATCCGGTATCGATCAGGCCGATGAAGAGCGCCGCCAGGGCAACACCCCAGGCGTTCAACGTGCCCAACGTAGCGATAATAATGCCGGTGTAGCCGTACCCCGGCGAGATCGCATCGATAAGGTGATAGTGGATACCGGCCACCTCGCTCACGCCGGCCACCCCGCCGATGCCGCCGCTGACCAGGGCCGAAATGAGCATTGTTTGCTGGA
>JAGRCC010000755.1:0-2740 GCA_020433785.1 Anaerolineae bacterium | reverse complement strand
GGACGTTGATCCCGGCGAACTGCGCGGCGTGGGGGCTGAGGCCCACCGCCCGCATTTTGAGACCAAAGGCTGTTTTGGTCAACACAAACCACAGTATGACGATGATCACCAGCGCCAAAATAAAGCCCAAATGCAACCGCGAGCGGGGAATGAGTTTCGGAAAAATAGCCGTCGCCGCAATATCGGGCGACTGAGGCCACTGAGAGATGGGGTTGCGCCACGGCCCGTTCAGCAGCGCACTGACCATAAACAGCGCCACGGAATTCAGCAGCAAGGTGGTCACCACCTCATCAATCGCCAGTTTGACCTTCATCAAAGCGGGGATCAAGGCCCATAACATGCCCGCCACAAAACCACCGACCAGCATCAAAGGAATGGCCAGCCAGGGCGACACATTCTGCATCTGTACGCCGATTGCCGTGGCCGCCGTCGCTCCGGCGTAGAGCTGCCCCTCAACGCCGATGTTCCAGTAGCCGCCGACGAACGCAAACGTCACCGCTGCGCCGGTCAGCAGCAGCGGCGTCGCTTTGACCAGTACTTCGATGGCGCTGACTCGGCTGGATAGGGGATCGACCAGGAAATAATAGTAGGCCTCGAGCGGATTGGCGTTGACCAGCAAAATCAGCGTGGCCGTCAACAAAAAGGTGATTAGGATAGCCGCGATGGGAATGAGGGGCCGCGCCCACAGCGGGGCGGGAATGCGTTCAATCCTAAAGCTCATGCCGACCCTACCTCGTTTGCTTTTACGCCGGACATCAGCAAGCCGAGACGCTCAGTTTCGGCTTCGGCTGCCGGTAAAACGTCCATGATTTCGCCTTCATAGATAACGGCGATCGTGTCAGCCAATTCCAAAATTTCGTCCAAATCTTCTGAGATCAACAGAATAGCCGCCCCTTTGCGCCGCTGTTCCAGCAGTTTGCCGCGCACATACTCCGTCGCGCCGACATCCAGGCCGCGCGTCGGCTGGGCCACGATGATAACCTTGGGGTTTCGCTCCAATACACGGGCCAGAATCACTTTCTGCATATTGCCACCGGACAGGGTTCTGATTTTGTCGCCGGGCGAGGCTTTAATCTGGTACTCGGCGATCAGCTTTTCAGCGTACTGCAATAGCGATTTTTTGTTGAGTACCCCCTGTCGGGTAAATTCATAGAGATGTTCCAGGGCCATATTTTGGGCCACTGACAGCTCGGCGACAACGCTCTCGTGTCGATCCTCCGGAATACGGCCCACGCCGGCGGCCATCACTTTCTCCGGCCCGGCGTGGGTGATGTCGTGGTTCAGCACTTTGACCTGTCCGGCGGTGGCCCGGCGCGTGCCGTCCAGCACCTGAGCCAACTCGGTCTGACCGTTGCCCGATACCCCGGCCAGCCCCAGAATCTCACCGGCTCTGACCTGAAAGGTGATATTTTTCAGCGCGGGCAGACCTTTATTATCGAGCGCGGCTACTTGCGCCAGTTCCAGCACAATCTTGCCCTGCGCCGGCTTCCCCGCCGTTTTGCTTACCCCAAATGTCTCCCGCCCAACCATCATGCGGGCCAGTTCCGACGGGCTAGTTGATTGAGTCTCGACTGTGCCGGCGTTCTCACCCAGGCGCAGCACCGTCACTCGATCGGTAATGGTCATGACCTCGTTGAGTTTGTGGCTGATGAAGATGACCGACAGTCCTTGCCGCCGCAGTCGCTCCAGACTTTCAAATAACTGCTCAACTTCCTGTGGCACCAGGACGGCGGTCGGCTCATCCATAATCAACACCCTGGCGTTGCGGTAAAGGGCTTTCAAAATCTCGACCCGCTGGCGCTGACCGACCGACAAATCCTTGACCAGCGCTTTCGGCTCGACCGGGATGCCGAACTTCTCCGCCGCCTCGGCCACCCGACGATGGGCCTCATTGAGGTTGATTTGAAAACCGTCGGTATAGCCGAGAATAATATTTTCGGTAACGGTCAACGGCGGCACCAGCGCAAAATGCTGCGTCACCATGCCGATGCCTAGGGCAATGGCATCTTTGGGGGAATTGATCTCCACTACCTGGCCGTTGACCCAAATTTCTCCGCCATCGGCGTGGTAGAGGCCATAGAGAATTCGCATCAGCGTCGTTTTGCCCGCGCCGTTTTCACCCAACAGGGCATGGATTTCACTCGGGCACAGCGTGAAGTTCACGTGATCGCTGGCGACCAGTGAGCCAAACTGTTTATAAATATGGCGCATTTCGATGGCGTTGGGGTGATTCATTTACTTTTTAAGTCGATTGTAGAGCCTTAGGAGTTTGTAAAGCCTGGCGGGTTTATACAATTTGTAGAATTTAAGGAACTTATAGAGGTTGTGGAGTTTATAGAGTTCTCGTTGTAAGTCCTTCAACCGTAAACTCTCCTCGTTTCAAACTCTCTAGCCCTCCCACTGTACCAGGACCTAGGCATTTCACCTGCCTGGAAGCCGGATAACCCGGTTATGCTTCCAGGCAGGTTTTGCTCGCAACTGAGTAAATCCTATTTACATACTTGCCAACCCGACAAACGCTTCAACGCTACAAATTCCCAAATTTTATTTTACTCGGCGGCGGATGATGTCGGTGGCTGGGCTTCGTCGATGTCGACGCGGAAGAGGCCGCTGACAATTTCTTGTTCTTTGGTCGTTACCTGATCCAGAAGTTCATCCGGGATACCGCCTTCGACGGCGGTATTGATCTCTGCCAGTGTGGCGCCGCCTTTAGCAACCATGCTGAAATCTTTCAAATCCT
>JAGRCC010000754.1 GCA_020433785.1 Anaerolineae bacterium | reverse complement strand
CGGCGTTGAGCTTAGCCAGATAGGCATCGGGGTAGCCGGAACGAACCGGCTGAAAGGAGGTGGGGGTGGTTGGAAAGTCGCTGGAATAGGTCGAACCGGTCACATAAGCCTGGCCTTGGGCGTCGATGTCGAGCGCAAAACCCAGGTCGTGATCCGTACCGCCCAGGTAGGTGCCGTACATTAGATCGCTGCCGGCGGCGTTGAATTTGACCACAAAGGCATCCCCTTCGCGGGTGACGCTGCCGCCATTGTGGTAGGTAGGCTGGAAAGCGCCGGGTGTGGTGGGAAAATTGGTTGAAGAGGTATCGCCGGCGACATAGGCTTGGCCGGCCTCATCCACCGCGATGGCCCAGGCTTCGTCGAAGCCGTTGCCGCCTAGAAAAGTGCTGTAAATCAGCTCACTGCCGCTCGGATTGAGCTTGGTGACAAACAGCCGGCGAAATTGGGTTTGAAAAGCGCCCGGTGTGACCGGGAAGTTCGTCGATTCGGTTTGGCCGGTGAGATAGGCCGAACCACCACTATCGACAGCGATAGACCAGGCCTGATCTGAGGCGTCGCCGCCCAGGTAGGTGCCGTAGAGCAAGGCCGATCCATCGGCATTGAATTTGGCGACAAAGCTGTCGTTGAAGCCGCCGGCTGTGGACTGCAACACACCCGGCGTGGTCGGTAGGTCGGCGCTGGTGGTGAAGCCGGTCAGGTAAACCGCGCCGGCCTGATCCAGAGCCAGGCCGTGGGCCTGATCGGTCGAGGAGCCGCCGAAAAGGGTACCATACAGTAAGTCGGTGCCGGTCGCATTGACCTTGACCACAAATGCATCTGTCCCCCCCTCGATGGTCGTTTGGTAAGCGCCGGACGTAACCGGAAAATCGGCGGATGACGTCGAGCCGCTGACGTAAGCCTGGCCGGCCTGGTCGACGGCGAGACCGTAACTGGCCTCATCGCCAGCCCCACCCAAATAGGTCGCATAGTCCAAAGCCGTACCGGCCGGGTTCAATTTAACCACGTAGGTATCAAAAGAGCCGTTCGCGCTGGCATCGAACGCGCCGGGGGTAGTCGGAAAATCGGCCGAATTGGTCCGGCCGGTGACATACACACCGCCGGCCCCATCGACCGCCACCCCCCGGCTATCTTCGCTGCCACTGCCGCCCAGGTAACTACTAAAGAGCAGATCGTCAACGGCGGCGGCCCCAATCAGGTCGCTGTGCGGCGATGCCCCCGCCGCAAATGGCGCGACAATTTCCCACCCGTTGATTTCGGGCTGGGTGGGGAGGGTCAAGGGGGCGCCGGCCGCATCGACCGGCTGAGGGAGTGACAGCTCCACATCGCCCAAAGCCGTACTTAGATGCAGGTGATTGGCATCGGACAGGGCCAGCGACTCCGCGCCTTCAATATGTAATCGCACCTCGCTTAAAGGTGAGCCAGTGCGGGGCGATTGGCCGCCGGTGTCAAAATCGGCGGCGGATGATGCGGCAATATCCGACTTGATGATCCAGCGCTGCACGATTCGCCCTTGGTCGCTGGTCAACTCCAGGTCAAGGTTGGGGTATATATCCACGTAGCGCACCCCGCCCCACACCGGGACATCGCTGTGCCACCGGGCCGGATCGAGGCCCTGAAAGTAGGAAACGTGCGTGTCCAGTTGATTGAACGGTTCCAGGCGCGGTTGGGGATTGGCGTTGGTAAATCCAAGCCGCAGATTGAGGCCGCGCTGCGGCGAGTCGCTCGCCGTAGGGTCGGCGGGCGGGTCCAAATGGGTGAACCAAAGCGCCTGGTCGGTCAAGCGTAGGTTGGTTTGGTCGCCCTGTACCAGAAACCGAATTGGCTCACCGTCGCCCGTCGCCGGAAATTGGCCCACGTTCTCAATAAATAAGAGCGGGAGGCCGCCGCCGGACGGCAGCGTGTCGAGCGAACGGGCCAGCCCGTCCCACGGCAAAACCGCGAAAACCGTAAACATTATCGACAAGCAAACACCATGTCTCAGCTTCCAAGAAATTGGCATCATATCCCCACTTTCTCCCGCCGGTGATCGGCAGAGCCTACCCCGTATCCAACAAAAAAGCCGACACCACAGAGCGTGGGCCGGCCGTCAGGTCGGGCACAATGATCGAGTCAGCAACAAAGCTTCTCGTCTGTGGACTTGTTGTAAAAGAACAGAACTATCGTGATTTACTGCTCCAGCTTATCACGAATTGAGCCGCTTTTCAATAGGCCCGTGACCAATTGACTAATCGATGTCGATGCTGCCCCATTTGGCAAAGGCTGTAACTTATGAAATAATGGTGGGGTTATAAATCTACCAAATAAACCAATCATCAATCGAGATAAAAGCGTTATGACACACATATACAACGATCTTAACCAACCCATCGGCCAGCCCCTGCCGAACTGGACGCCGCCGCCGCTGCCGCCCTTTGAACCATTGACGGGCCGCCACTGCCGGCTGGAACCGTTGACGGCGGAGCGCCACGCAGCGGATTTGTTCGCGGCCTACAGCCAAGATACTAAGGGCGGACTGTGGACTTATCTACCTTACGGCCCTTTCGCCTCAGCCGATGATTATGCGGCTTGGGTGAACAGCGTCATCCCCAGCAGCGATCCCCTCTTTTACGCCATCATCGATCTCAAAACCGGACGGGCGGCCGGCATCGCCAGCTATCTGCGTATTTCCCCGGCCAGCGGCTCGATTGAAGTGGGGCACATCAATTACGCCCCCGCTTTGCAGCGCACCCCCGCCGCCACCGAAGCGATGGTTCTGATGATGGACCACGTTTTCTCCCTGGGTTACCGCCGCTATGAATGGAAGTGCGATGCCCTGAACGCCCCCTCACGGGTGGCGGCCCAACGGCTCGGTTTTTCGTTTGAGAGTATCTTCCGCCAGGCCACGGTTTACAAAGCCCGTAATCGCGACACGGCCTGGTTCGCTATCATCGATCAGGAATGGCCGGCGCTCAAGGCCGCGTTTGAGCAATGGCTCGATCCGGCCAACTTCGACGCCGACGGCCGCCAGCGACAGCGGTTGAGTGAGTTGACCGGCCCGCTGCTATATCAGTTCGATATTTGAGTTAATTCAGCGAAAATGGCGCACTGGGCGAGGCCGGCACCGTCTTAAATCGGTCAGCAGCGGGTTGATCGCCGGGTTTGTTCGCCCGATCAGCCGGTCGCCGCTGTAGCTCGGTCAAAGCGACGCTCACCAAATCGGCTAAAACTTGAAAATCAACCGGCGCGAGGTTGATTCCTACGCCTTGCAGCCACAGTTGGTAGTAATTGTGGCTTTCGATGTAATTCGCCAAACATTTCTGACGGCGGACCTGGGTAAATGAGGTCGAATGGCATTCTGTGAACAGCTCTCCGACTTCATAAAATTGGGCGGGCGTCAGATGGACAGTCACCACATCCCAGGTTAGGTGAACGGTGCCGTGCTCACATTGCAAAATCAAGCGGCGATCATTGCTAACGGCTAAGGTTATAAAGTGGTTACACATAAGCTCTCCTTTTCAAAATTGGCGAGTGATATCGCTCCGGCCCACCCCACGTAACGGCGTTCTTGGAGTTGACGGGCGGCCTCGCGCACTAATCTCACTAAATCCAGAAACTCCAACAGGTTCAAATCAAACCCCACATTCTCAACCCACAGATGGAAACAACCCGGCTCCTCCTGCATTAATCGACAAGGCCCACATTTGATACGGCACAGTTCGATCTCAAACACGCCTTCCTCCAGCAGGTTCACCATGTGATTGAACTTAACCGGCGATATCATCAGGCTGACGCGATCCCACAGCAGGTAAACCAGCCCCGATGCTGTCCAAGAGATTTGGCGGTGATCATTGTATTTAGCTACAACGGTGACATTCTGATCCATCATTACCTTCTTTCATCGGTTGAGGTGACTGGCACTTTTGTCTAAACAAAAAAGGCTGTGCGGAATACGACACGACTATTACCACGATAAAGTGCCCATCACCTGGGTTGCTGAAATTACGTTTGTTTAACCCAAAGGGATACGATGGCTAAGTTTACGGGACATTAGGGCTTTGATCAATAGACTTGGGTTAGCGAGGGCGCTGAAACCCGTTAACGGTGGGTCTGTAAGGGGGTACTCTTTTATTTGCCGCTAAGTTACCGGCGCACATGACCGGCGTAACCTAAAGTAGTAACCGGGGCTACCTTGGCGTAACCTGCGAAATTTATAGGACACGGATCACACGGATTGACCGGATTTTCACGGACAAAATAAATTTAGATCCGTGAAAATCCAGATGATCGGCCTAATCCGTGTCCTATTTTTGGCTGTGGCTTC
>JAGRCC010000753.1 GCA_020433785.1 Anaerolineae bacterium | reverse complement strand
CATCATAGTTGATTAGTTGGTTGGTCAGTTGGTTAATTGGACAGTTAGTTGGTTCGTAGGTCAGTTGAATGAATGGTTGGCTGTTGTGATTAACCAGTCACGATGTACCAATTATCAGTTATCAATTGTCAATTATCAATGATCCAACTCACCCCAGTTCCATCTGCCGCAAACCGTTTTGAGATGGCAGCAGCGGCTGCGGCTCCGGCGGTTCAGACGCGGGCCGAGCATGCTTGCGGGCCCACTGGCGCAGCGCCGTAATTTTTGTTTCCATCGTTTGAGACAATGGTATGGTATTCTCGATGTTAACAAATAGGTCTTCGCTGCTCAGCTCACGGTTATTTTCAAAGGCGTCATATAGCCCATCGATAATAACCTGTTCGATTTCCGCCCCACTAAAGCCTTCAGTGGCCAGCGCCAGACCATTCAAATCATAATTCAGGGCATCGCGACCGCGCCGGGCCAGATGGATGACAAGTATCTCTCGACGTTCTTGGACTTGGGGCAAATCCACAAAAAATATCTCGTCGAAGCGGCCCTTGCGCAAAATTTCCGGCGGCAGGGCTGAAATATCGTTAGCCGTCCCGATGACGAACACCGGCGATGTCTTCTCTTGCATCCAGGTCAACAGGCTGCCAAATACCCGGGCCGATGTCCCGGCATCAGAATTACCGGAGCCGCTGGAGCCGGCCAACCCCTTCTCCATTTCATCGAGCCACAGGACACACGGGGCCACATTTTCGGCCAGTCGCAGCGCCTGTCGCATATTTTGCTCGGACGAGCCGACCAACTCGCTAAAAACGCGGCCCAGATCAAGGCGCAGCAGCGGCAGTTGCCATTGACTAGCCACTGCTTTAGCCAGTAAACTCTTCCCGGCCCCCTGCACCCCCAACAGCAGCAGCCCTTTGGGTTCCGGTAACCCGAAGCGACGGGCCTTTTCGGTAAAAGCGTTGCCACGCTTGCGCAGCCACTGCTTCACCAAGCCCAGGCCGCCAACGTTAGAAAAGCCTTCAACCGTTTCGTAATACTCCAACACCTGCGAACGGCTAATCAACTGCTCTTTCTCGGCGATGATAACACCCAAGTCCAGCTTGCGACCCATCACCAAACTCTTGGCAAAGACGTTCTCCGCTTCCAGACATGTTAGGCCGCGTGCCGCCTTTAGTACTCGCTCGCGCTCTTCGCTGCGCATTTTGATTTGCACGCCGGCAATCTCCCGCGCCGACCGAACAACTCGATCGAGCGATACCTCCAACTCATCCAGCGTCGGCAGCGAATAGTCCAGAACGGTGATATCCTTCTCCAGGTCCGGCGGAAAGCGGAGCACCGGCGACAGAATCACCAGCGTTTTCCGGCTCTCTTTAAGCTCGTTAGTAATATCACGCAGACGACGAACAATCACCGGGTGATCGTGACCGCCTCTATCTTTATCCAAAAACGGGTGAAAATCCTTTAAGACAAAAATAGCCGCTTCACGCGAATTCGCCACAAAATCGAGCGCATTGAGCGGGTCGCGCGTAGCCGGATCAAGCGAATCGGTCTGCACCACATCGAGCGGCACAATGCCGTTGGTCAGCGTCCAACCATACAGCTTCTTACGGCGTTCAATGGCTACTTGCCGCAGGATATCTTCAACGCGCCGCTCTTCCCAGGAAACGATATACATTATGGGATATTTGGCCCGTGTTAGCGTATTTAGTTCATCGACACGTTGCAGCGTTGACATAGAGTTGTTAATGAAGCTACCGAATGGTAAACGTAGGGTGATCGTTGCAATTTAACATAATAACATTACATAACAACTTGACTATAACATAAGTAGGCATAGTTGTCAATGAGCAGCCCGCAAAGTTGATGGCGATTTGACACCGGGGTTTTTAGGGCTTATCTTTACATTAGCGAGTCTTTAAATTTATAGTGTCTATAGCGTTTATAGAGGAAGTAGGCTATGCCGGTTAATCGATTTATCGTCATTGTGCTAGACAGCGTCGGCATCGGCGAACTGCCCGATGCGGCGGCCTTCGGCGATGTCGGCAGCCATACCCTGGGCAATATGGCCCGCGTGGTTGGCGGATTAAAGGTGCCGCATTTAGAGGCGCTGGGGCTGGCCAACATCGCGATTTTGGAGGGCGTGGTACCTCAAGTCGAACCGATCGCCGCCTACGGCAAAATGGTCGAGGTATCGGCCGGCAAAGACACCACGACCGGCCATTGGGAGCTGATGGGCATTCAACTCATACGTCCGTTCCCCACCTACCCTGACGGCTTCCCGCCGGAGGTGATGGACCGCTTCAGCGCCGCAATTGGCCGCGACTGGCTGGGCAACTACCCCGCCTCTGGCACGGTCATTATCGAGGAGTTGGGCGAGGAACATGTAAAAACCGGCAAACCGATCGTCTACACCTCCGGCGACAGCGTCTTTCAGATTGCCGCTCACGAAGAAATCATTCCAGTCGATGAACTGTACGATATCTGCCGGACAGCCCGCGAGATTTTGCGCGGTGAACACGAAGTCAGCCGAGTTATCGCCCGGCCCTTCGTTGGGACACCCGGCCATTTCCAACGGACGCCCAACCGCCACGATTTTTCGGTGGTGCCGCCTGAGCCAACCCTGCTAGATATAATGAAGGAAGCCGGCTTGATGGTCTATGCCGTGGGCAAGATTGAAGATATTTTTGACGGCCAAGGTGTCACCGATGCCGTACACACCATAGACAATATGGACGGCGTCGACAAGACCTTGGCCGCGATGCGCACTCGTCGGGAACGCGGCTTCATCTTCACCAATCTGGTCGATTTCGACGCCCAGTTCGGCCATCGCAATAATCCGGAGGGCTACGCCAACGCGCTGGCCGAATTCGACCGGCGGCTGCCGGAAATTCTCGAAACCCTGGCCGATGACGACGTGCTGGTCATCACTGCCGACCACGGCAACGACCCGACCACGCCCAGCACCGATCACTCACGCGAGTACGTGCCGGTGCTACTCACGGGCGCAACCGTGCGCCAAGGCGTCAACATCGGCGTGCGGTCCACCTTCGCCGATCTGGCCGCCACTATCGCCGATACATTGGGCCTCACCGCCCCTCCGGCCGGAACCAGCTTTCGGGCATTGATTATGAATTCCCCCCAAGAGTGAAACCACCTGGAGAAAAGCACCATGAAGGACATGAAGTTCATGAAGAAAAATTTTCTGGTTTGGTAAGTTTATGCTGCTGCCCCATTTATTGGGGCAATAAGATATTACTTCACATCATTCTACCTTCATGTCCTTCATGATCTTCATGGTATTTTCCAGCTAAAGGCAAAACGATCATTACATTATAAGGAACAACCTATGCGCGCCGTAGACATCATCGCCAAAAAACGAGACCGAGAGGAACTCACCAGCGACGAACTAAAATTCTTCGTCGAAGGCTATACGAATGGGGATATCCCCGATTACCAGGCCAGCGCCTTTTGTATGGCCGTGTTCCTGCAAGGCATGACCAACGCCGAAGCCACGGCCCTAACCCTGCACATGGCCCGCAGCGGCGATACCCTCGACCTGCACGATATCGCCCCCTTCGTGGTCGATAAGCACTCGACCGGCGGGGTGGGCGATAAAACGTCGCTGGTGGTCGCCCCCCTGGTAGCCTCGCAGGGGCTGCCGGTCGGTAAGATGAGCGGGCGCGGCTTGGGTTTTTCCGGCGGGACGGTCGATAAACTGGAGTCGATTAAAGGCTTCAAGGTGAGTCTCTCGACCGAAGAGTTTATGGCCACGCTCAAGCAGCACAACATTGTCCTCTCCGGCCAGAGCGCCGATTTAGCCCCTGCCGACGGTAAATTCTACGCCCTGCGAGATGTGACCGCTACTGTGGAAAGTCTGCCGCTGATTGCGGCCAGCATCATGAGTAAGAAGATCGCTGCCGGGGCAGACGCCATCGTGCTGGACGTCAAAGTCGGCCAAGGGGCGTTTATGAAAACTGAAACTGAAGCCGAAGCGTTGGCCGCGTTAATGGTTGAAATTGGGCGCGGCGTCGGGCGCAAGGTGGCCGCGATTATCGCCGATATGGACCAGCCGTTGGGTAATGCGGTCGGCAACGCCCTGGAAGTCAAAGAGGCCATCGAGACCCTGCACGGCGGCGGTCCGGCCGATTTTCGCGAACACTGCCTGACCGTAGCCGGCAAAATGATCGAGCTGGCGGACAAGGCCCCTAACCTCGAAGCCGCCAAATCAATGCTGGCGCAGGCGTTGGCCGATGGCACAGCCTGGGCCAAGTTTGTCGAGTGGATTACGGCTCAGGGCGGCGATCAAGCCGTTATCGATCAGCCTGAGCTGCTGCCCCAGTCCCCGTTGGTGGAAACGGTGGTCGCGCCGCGCAGTGGGTTCATCGCCGTCATCGACGCAGCCGAGGTGGGTAAGACCGGCGTGATGCTAGGCGGCGGGCGCACTAAAAAAGGTGAGCCCATAGACTACGGCGTCGGCATTGTTCATCACGCCAAAGTTGGCGCTCAATTGGCTGAAGGTGAGCCGCTGCTGACCATCCATGCCAATGATACGGCCGGATTGGCCGCCGCCCGAGAAAGGTTGCTGGCTGCCATCACCTGGGCCGACACGCCGATTACCCCCCCGACCCATATTCGCCAGATCATCGGCTAGCCCGCAATGGATCGACGCCAGCAAACCGGCCGGCGCGGCGAAGAGATCGCCGCCGCCTATTTTACCCGGCACGGTTTCCACTTGCTCGACCGTAACTGGCGCTGCGCCATCGGCGAATTAGACATCGTCATGGAGCAAGGCGACACCCTGATCTTCGTCGAGGTTCGCACCCGGCGCGGCCAACGCTACGGCTCGGCCGAAGAAAGCATCACGCCCGGCAAACAGGCCCGCCTCATCGAGCTGGCCCACAGCTACATCCAGCAAATGCAGCCGCCCCATCCCCATTGGCGTATCGACATCGCGGCGGTGCAGTTAGATCAGAGACCACCCCATATCAACCACATCGAAAACGCCGTCGGCTGGTAAAAAACCAAAAAATGGTCCGCTCCTTAATCCTACCTTTATTTCTATTCATAATTCATCATTCATCCCTCATAATTCATACCTCCCTAGCCCATGTGGGCTAGCCCAGATAACTCACCTTGCTTATCCAACATCACCCAACGACATATAGCCAGAATGGCGTTCCTTTGATAAGCTGTTTAGTGAACAACCGGAACAACATCCTCTAATAAACGATTATCGAATTTTGACAAGAAAGGAGTTTAACTGTTACATGGATGTCAACATTTCAGCCGCACTGAACAAAATTAATGATATGATCAATGGGCTCATTGCGGCGCTACCGAACGTCGTTATTGCGGCTATTATCTTTTTTATCTTTTTATTTACCGCTAGTTGGATTAAAACGCTTATCAGCCAGGTAAGTAGGCGATCAGGTTTGTCCCACAGCGCCAGTTTGCTAATGGGGCGTTTATCTCGCTGGTTTATCATTATTTTTGGGGGATTGATTGCTTTATCCATTATCATTCCTTCATTTAACCCGGGCCAGCTCATTCAACTTCTGGGCATCAGCAGTATTGCCATTGGCTTTGCTTTTCGCGACATTGCCCAAAACTTCTTAGCCGGTATCCTCATCCTCCTCACCCAGCCCTTTAAAATTGGTGACCAGATTGTCGTAGGCGACTACGAAGGGACAGTCACTGAAATAGAAACGCGGGCAACCATCATCAAGACTTACGATGGACGACGAGTGGTGATTCCCAATGCCGAGCTGTTTACCGACTCGGTCATCGTCAATACCGCTCATCAAAGCCGCCGCACCGAGTACGATGTGGGCATTGGTTATGAAGATGATATCGAGCAAGCGCGGCAGATTATACTCGATGCGCTGCACCACACGGATGGCGTCTTATCGAACCCGGCCCCTGATGTATTAACGGTGGCGCTCGATGCCTCCAGCGTCAATCTCCGCGCTCGGTGGTGGACCAAGCCGCAAAAAGCCGATGTCTTGGCCGTTCAAGATCGCGTTATCACCACTATCAAGCAGAAACTGGATGAGAATAACATCAATATTCCGTTCCCCATCCGTACCGTTTTCTTTCACGATGAAACGAAAAAATCAAAAGAGGCTGATAATGACACCAACGGTCGGTACAACTCCCGGCCTAAATTATCAACCAACTAAAGGGTGCTGTCAGCAATCAGAAACGCCTGATAAGTCAGGTTGAGGCTAAGGCTGAGGCTGAGAAACTACTATACTAAGAGGAAAGTTCGTAGTAATGGCTTTAGCCGTTGCCGTGGGTGGCGCTGCTAGAGTAGTTATTACGAACAATCCAGCTACTTACGCCGTTGTGTATACGAAGATAGCCAGCCACTTTTACATTGCTATTCATCCAAATTTGTGCCGCGAATGACCCGAATTCTCACTAAAACTTCTTTACATTTCGTACCAATTCGGGTCATTCGTGGCTGTTTTTTGGGTCACCGCGAGGCAACGTGCAAATCCTAGCGTAATAAAGCTTCGACACTCTTTCTTAGCCTTAGCCTGTTAGTAGGATCATAGCTTACTTTTTGGTTACGATTCAAAAAATTTAACTAAAGGAGACTTATTGACAATGACAACCAAAGCAACATTGAAAGTGACAGATTGGGACTTACTCAAAACATCGCCGCAGTGGGTGGAGGCGATGCTAACCAGCTACCGGGCCGGGGGCGGCGGTCTGGTCGGCAAACGGTATCAGCATATTTTAGATAAAGTTTTGTCCGATTATAAAACAACCAACCCCCTGGTCAAAGAGGTTTTGGATTACAATGAAGATCCCAAGATCGACGGATCCACGTCCCAGGACCAGGCCCGCCAGAAATTAGAGCAAATCGGTTTGCTGCTCGAGAAGCAGGTTGATCCTCCTGATGCCGACGCCGTCCGCGAGTTTTTGCTGGCGATTGGCCAAAAATTTGCCGAGGAAACCAGCGAAGGGCTATTCGGACTGGGCAGCGATGTTAGTAAAAAAGAAATCGCGATTTTAGAGTCGGTCAAAACTGCGCTCAAAGCCACCGATGCCGACAAGCAGCAGCGGGCCGCGGCTGCCCGCCAGGCCGCCGAAGCTAAGGCTAAAGCCGATGCCGAGGCCAAAGCCGCCGAGGAAGCCCGTAAAAAACAAGAAGCCGAAGCTAAAGCTAAGGCCGAAGCCGCGGCCAAGGCCGCCGAGGAAGCCCGTAAAAAACAAGAAGCCGAGGCTAAGGCCAAAGCCGAAGCCGAAGCCAAGGCCGCCGAGGAAGCCCGTAAAAAACAAGAAGCCGAGGCTAAAGCCAAAGCTGAGGCGGAAGCCAAAGCCAAGGCGGAAGCCGAAGCCAAGGCTAAGGCCGCTGAGGAAGCCCGTAAGAAGCAAGAAGCCGAAGCTAAGGCCAAAGCCGAAGCCGAAGCTAAAGCCAAAGCCGATGCCGAAGCGCGCAAAAAACAGGAAGCCGATACCAAACCCACCATGTCCGCCGTTCCTAAGGCAGAACCGGCCAAAGCCGAGCATAAGCCGGCGGCGGCCCAACCGGCAGCGGTTCATGAAACCGCCGCGCGCATGTATGAAGTTAAACCCGGCGACAGCTTGAGCAAAATCGCCTTAGAAGTCTACGGCAACGCCGGCCGCTGGCCGGAAATATTTGAGGCCAACAAAGACCAAATTAGCAACCCTAACATGATTCATCCCGGTCAAAAGCTGCGCATTCCATAGACAATCTGCCTGAGATAATACGAACACCCCTATGCTACTTATAGCATAGGGGTGTTTTTCCTCCAGACCGCATTCAAACTCTGCCACCCGAGCGCACCATAACCCAGCCTGGTAAACTCATCCTAATGCCTGTATAATGAGCTACCTCCTTACATACGCAAATAATTAGAGTTTATAGAGTAAAAAGTGATCGGCCTTATTATTGGGCAAAACTCGCCCATTGTTTCATCCAAAAACTCCCCTAAACTCTATGAACTCAGCAAACCCCTATAAACTCTTTTGGGATGGCAAAGATGCGCATCAGAAAAAGTTTGTTGCTCTTGGTACTATTTTTGGGACTAGCCCTGCTGGTCAACCTATTGGCGCTGATCTTTTTAGCACACACGATTACCGGTGCACTGCCCACCATCGGCGCTAATGTGGAGGACCAACTACTGGCGGTGCAGATGCAGGCTCGCCTGCGCGACTCCGAAGCGGCGCTGTATCGCTATTTGATGGAAGGCAAGCCGGGCCTAAAAAGTCAGTTTAGAGACCTTCTCCACAGCTTTACGGCTGATGTTGATCGTTACACGGTCACCGTCGCTTCAACTCAGGAGCAACTGTGGGCCACGGACCTGGCGGAGACTCGCCAACAAG
>JAGRCC010000752.1:4852-6635 GCA_020433785.1 Anaerolineae bacterium | reverse complement strand
GCGTCCGGGTGGGTGTTGATGACTAGCTCCAAGGTGCGATCCCAAAACGGCATTTCCTGTCCCAAACGCCAGTTCAGATCGGTCGGCGAGGGGCCGCCATCGATCAGAATTTGGTCTCCTTTGGGTAAGGTGATGAGAATGGCGTCACCTTGACCCACATCTAAAAAGGCAACGTGCAGCCGGCCATCGGGCAGGGCCAGCACCGCCAGCCAGATCAGCAATACGATCACCCCGAAGCTGCCCAACCACAGCCGGGTTTGGAGCGAGCCGATTTCAGGCAGACGAAATTGAGGTCGGGCCTCATCGTCGGCTGAACCGGGTTGATGGGCCGCCCACACCCCGGCGGCGATAGCCGCGTAGAGGAGAACCAGCAGCCAAAACGGAAACGTCCCCAAATCGAGCGAGGCAAAGGGCAGCCGCGCCGTCTGTTCGACAATCCAAACGGACCAGGCCAACGGCAGCCAGACCAACCAACTCAACAGTTGGCCCAACGGCAGCCAAACCATGCCGGCCAGCGTGGCGATCCCCCCGACAATCATAATCGGCGGCTGGACCGGCAGGATCAGCAAGTTGGAGAGCAACGAAACCAGCGAAAATCGGCCAAAGTGGTAGACAATTAACGGGCCGGTGATAATCTGAGCGGCCAGGGTGACAATCAACAGTTCGTTGAGCAAGGCCATCGTCAAGCCCACATGCTCGGTTTTGAGCCGCCGCTGAAGGAAGCTGAAGGTCAGGCGTTCGAGCGGCGGAACCAAGACAATTAGCCCCAACGTTGCCACAAAGCTGAGTTGAAACCCGACATCCCATAGAATCAGAGGATTAATTAACGACAAGACTAACCCGGAGAAAATTAGTGAGTTTAAGGCCAGCCCCGGCCGCCCCACCCAAATTGCCAAAATGTACACCAAGCCCATAACCGCCGCCCGGCTAACGGCCGCATCAGCGCCAACCAGCAGCGTGTAAATGATAACGCCGACGATTGCCAACGGCGGGGCGTACCGTTTACCGATCAGCCGCTGGCCGAGCAGCATAAAAATCCCGGCGATCAGCGAGATATTGCTGCCGGAGATGACGATAATGTGCGAGGTGCCGGTCAGGTTAAACGCTTCGTACAACCCTTGGGGGATGCCGGTTTCGATGCCCAACAAAATGCCGTTCAGCAGCGAGGCGTAAGGTTCAGCCATCATGCGGTTGATGGTCTGCGAAGCGCGATTTTTGAACGCGAGCAGCGCCGTCCAGAAGAAAGAACCCTGGTCGGACTCGATCAGCATAATTTGGGGCCGGCGTACCATCGAGTAAATCCCGAAGCGGGCCAGGTAATCGGCATAGGAGAAATCTTCGAATGTGGGCGGTGTTTCCGGTTTCCCGGTGACGATCAGCCGGTCGCCGTAGAATCGCTCCGGATAGCGCGGGGCGCGAACCAAGAGCAACCCGTCCACGGCTTTAACAGTGTCCTTGTCTTCAATCGACTCGACTCGCAGCCGGAGATTAATATGATAGTCGCGCACATCCGGTTCGTCAACGACCACGCCGGTGATTTTAAGAGGTGAAGTTGTATCGTTGTAAAAGGCAATATGGTTTGGATCGACAGCGGGTTGAAAAAAGATCAGGCGAAATGCGCCGGCTGTTAAAGCCAGTGCCACGACAGCAGCAGATTTTATACGAGAGTTGTGG
Organism: Anaerolineae bacterium; assembly: GCA_020433785.1. The sequence goes on along the minus strand of JAGRCC010000752.1, from coordinate 4,961 downwards.
TGATAAAGTAAGAGGGCGAGGCCGGCTATCGCGCTTACCGCAGCCACCACCGGCCAGGGTAAACTGAACCAACGAGCCAGGGCAATTCCTATAATCCAAGCAATACCAA
>JAGRCC010000752.1:0-4832 GCA_020433785.1 Anaerolineae bacterium | reverse complement strand
AATCTCCGGATGGAAAATTCTATCACAGCTTGGAGATGATGGTCAATGTCAACCCAAAAAGTTTGTAACTCTAGCGTAACTCTGACGTAACTGGTTTGCAACAGCCATATGCTATACTCACTTCTGAAAAAATTAAATCATTATTTCTTAGGAGAACAACAATGAACGCTATTAACAACTATGTAGATGTCAACAAAAATTGGTTTGATTTTCAACTGAAAACGGGTCAAGATTTGTTTGAAACGTTGCGAAACGTAAGTGAATTCAACCCCAGCTTGGTCTGGAACAAATCCGTGGCCGCCTCAGAAGCATCGGTTCGGGAAACCTTAAATGCGGAAGTCGCCGGCGCTCAGATTTTGTTTAATGAAGCTGTCGCTGTTGATAATCTGCCTCCGGCCGCCGTCGAGGTGGTTAAGCAAATGCAAGGCCTTACCGGTCAATTCACCGAAACGCAGCGAGCCTTTGTTGACAACTGGTTCAACTTGCTCAAGCAAGTCAATTTTAACTAATTTTCATAAACAGTACCCTAATCTGTCGAAAAGTGAATATTAAATTGCTTAGACAAAAAAGCTGACCTGAAATTGGAGGTCGGCTTTTTTGTTTGTATGCGTTCAGCCTTTGGCTGTCAGCCATCGGCTTTTTTACTTTGATCAAATTACGAACGACCAAGCAAGCAATTATGGCTCAAACGTTGCCTTTGTTTGATAGAACTGAGTGCTGAAGCTGATAACCAAACGCTTACCTCTAATTTTGCTTCCACAAATTATTGAAAATTGTCAGTGGATAATCTATAATCTGATTATGTTAGAAAAGCTGATTAAACGCGGTCCAGGACAAACGGTGGCGTATATTGCCCGGCCGGAGGCGAAATTGCTGGCCGAGACGATGGTGGCCTTTGCCAATGCCGATGGCGGGACTATCTTGTTGGGTGTCGATGAACAAGGGCAGATTATCGATTATCTAACGGATGACGATGTCGAAGGCGAATTGGTACGCGCGATGGTCATGTGCCGCCCGCCCGTGGTGACCGAGTGGGAGCAGCACCAATTTCCGGATGGCGTTGTCGTCGCATTGAAAGTGGCGCGCAGTCCGGAACTGCATGCGCTGATGGACGGCCGGGTGTTGATCCGGCAGGGTCGCGAAAATCGACCACCCAGCGGCGAGGTCATCCGTCATCTGGCCGCCACCAAATCGAGCGGAGATTTTGAAGCCGAACCGGTGGCCGGCGCGACGCTGGTCGATTTGGATAAACACGTGCTGGATGAATACATGCGGCTGCGTCAAGAGCGCGGCAGCCGGTCACTGCGGGGGAATCTGCAAGATCATTTGATCGAGATTGGGGCGATGCTGGAAGATGGCACCCCGACTGTGGCCGGAATGCTGCTGTTCGGTAAATCGCCGCAATCGTTTTTACCACAGAGCGGCATCATTTTTGTGAAGTTTCTGGGTAAAGATGCTCGCGGGCGAGATGGGTTGGCCGGTTATGGCCGGCGAGTGGAACTCGATGGCCCGTTGGCGCGGATGATCGAGCGGGCCTGGAACATCGTCCGGGAAGAAATGCAGGTCGAAGCAGTGGTCACCGGACTGCGCCGTAAAGAGATGCTGGAGTATCCGGCTTTTGCCGTGCGGGAGGCGCTGGTTAACTCAGTATGCCACCGCGATTACCGATTGAGTGGGCGCAAAGTGGAAATTCGCATGTACAGCGACCGGCTGGAGGTCATCAGCCCCGGTGGGTTGCCCGGCTACATTACCCTCGACAATATTGTTGAGGAGCATTTCTCACGCAACCCGCGAGTGGTGTCGGGTCTGTTCCAGTGGGGCTACATCGAAGAGCTAGGGCTAGGCATCGACCGCATGATCGAGGAGATGCTGGAAAACGGCCACACTGCCCCCGATTTTGAGGCGAAACCGTACGCCTTCACCGTGCGCCTGCACAACACCCGCGAGCGCGAACCGGCTGCCAAACGCTGGTCAACCAACATGAACGAGCGACAGATGCGCGCTATGAGTTACGTCGAACAAAACGGCCGCATCACCAACCGTGATTATCGCCAGCTTTGTCCCGATGTCAATCCAGAAACGATCCGGTTGGACCTGGTCGATCTGGTGGATAAGGGACTGCTGTTGAAAATTGGCGATAAGAAGGGAACTTACTACATCCTAAAATAAAGAGGGCCGTGAATTACCGAAGAGGTAGTGGTGCGGTTTATAGTTGCTCAGGCTGTTCGTTGGGAGTCAAGCCAAGTCAGAATTTCCTGCGCAAATTGAGGAAAAGTTCGCAATCCCTTTTGAAAGTTCTGTGCCACGTTAGCAATATCGATCCCCAAGTAACGATGCACTAGAATGTTACGAAACCCACCCAGCCCTTTTAAATGGCCATAGAGCGAGACAGAGATAACCTTATTTTCCTTCAGCTTTTCAAGACTATCCTCGTAAGTTTCGGGGTAGATGCCATAGTGAGCGGCTAAAATATGATCGGTTATATCAAATATAATTTCAGCCGCAGCAATCAAGCCTCGTTCAATAATCCAGCGCTGGCTCAAATCTTGGCGCAAAGCCGTTTCATCAACTGTTCGGTATTTATTTAACTCGGCTAAGATCTCATCAAACTCTTTTAGCCGCTCGATGATGGTAGTTCGTTTGACGACCATTCTAACATCCGTTCACGTAGGATCAGTTCTTGTCGTTTCCTCATCCAGTTAGTGTCTTTATAAATTCTAAGCGTCTCTAATTCAAAATCGAGTTGAGACTGTTCGTCGTCTGCGAAAATAAGACGCCCGGTGCGGATGACTTCAAACCGCACTACCGGAGAGGCGACCGCTAAGTCTACCAAATCAACCCGCTCTGTCCCTAATAATTCGATAATCGCCGGATACAAGGCTAAAGCATTTTCTCCTTCTCGCAAAATCGCCAGATCGATATCGTGCCCCATTCGATCTTGAGCCAAAGAGCCGAAAAGATAAACCAACTTAACTCGATTTTGCTCAAAGATAGGGTGAAGTTGGTTTAAGCGCTGCTGGATATCTTCCGGCAACGGCTTGAATTTTCGCCAACGTTCAGGGTTACTCACAAACTTATCCTATGCACTGATGATTATAATTTTCTAACCTGCTCATCCGTGAGGTAATTTTACCATCACAAAAAATTAAAGCAACCAACGCCCAAAAAGGCAACAAAAAACCCCAGTTCACTACTCGAACTGGGGTCTCGTTTAAAGCCTATTATTCTACGACTCTAGCGTCTTCATCTCATAAACCGGCACATCGATCCGCACATACCGGGCCGCAACCCAACCGCTCGCGCCGTTCGGTAGGCCGACTTTGTACCAGCGCCCGCTGACGTCTCGACCGTAGACAGTCACCGATTGCCCCTGGCCCAGTCGATCAACAATCCAGAAGTTGAAGCCAGGACCGCTGCGCACGTTGAGGGTAGGCGTAGTAACGAAACCGGTATAATTTGCCGGCGGTTCCGGCATACCGACCTCAGTGATCGGCAGTTGCCAAACCGGCACGGAACTGTTTACATATTGAGCCGCCACCCAGCCTTTGGTGTAATTCGACAGCCGAACTTGTAACCATTGGCTGCGCGAGTCACGGCCTAGCAGCGTGACGTGCTCACCGCGCCACAGTGTGCCAATAACCGGTTGGTTGAAGCCGGGGCCGCTGCGCACATTGAGCTGCGAAACGGTAACGTATCCATTGACCTCGTGCGGAACATGAGGCGGGGGCACGGGCGGAACGTTAGCCATCACCGGCAAATGGGCAATTACATCCCACGGGGCGTTGACGTAAGTGGCGTAAACCCAGCCAATTTGCCCCTCGCCTAATCGGACGCGCAGCCAGGTGCTATCATTCGTTCGATTTAAAAGATAAAGGATATGGCCGTAATAAACACTGGCAACTTTATCGAACCCCGTACCCGGCCCGGAGCGGACGTTTAAGTATTGCGTATTGACCGTTCCGGTCGGCTCATACCGAAAATGAGTCGCCTCAACCTGCCCCTCATTGACCTCCCGTTCATCGGCTGCGACCGTCTGAACCACACCGCCGAGCAGAAGAATGCTCATCAGTACTACCATTAATAATTGTTTGCTTTTGGATAACATTGAGTCTCTCCTGATTTATTTTATTTTTAAAGTACAACGCTTCCTGGTTTAGAAGACGATGCTTGACCGTATTTGGTTCCCGCTGTAACAACCACGTTGGTGAACCATTAATGGCTTCAGTATACGATCAAAACCTTAAGATAACATCCACTAAATGTGGGATTTTTCGATCAGTCTGGAGACTTAGGACTCAAGTACGGAGTAGGGATTAATCGCCCCATTCCTCCGCATTCGATAGGAAGCTGAGTTGACTGCGGATTTTTCGCAAAAATTCACCGGGGCGCTGAATGAAGATTTTGTCATCAATAGACGTGAAATGGCGTGTATTGAAGGTGATCAAATGGGAACAATTGGCTTGAACAGCGGCAACTAAAATGGGCAAGTCTTTTGGGTCGGCTTGCCCAACGAAAGCGGGCAGATCGGTTGTTTTGGGGTCGGGCACAATGGTGAGACAACGCTTGGCCAATAGGCGAAATTCGGCCAGGGCGTGGGGCAGTTTATCGGCCAGGTTACGTTCGACTTCGGTCATCACCTGGATTGAGGTCAAACAGTCCAACAGCGTGATTTCGCCCATCAGGAGAACGACGTAGCTGGCCCCCTGCGTCGAGGGAGCGGCCGAACCGGCGAAGATAACGTCGGCGTCAAGGAAGATTCTCGGTCGATGAGTCACTGTCGTTGTAATTTTCGGTGTTATATTTGGCGCGTTGTTCCCGCAATTCCTGAAGCA
>JAGRCC010000751.1 GCA_020433785.1 Anaerolineae bacterium | reverse complement strand
ATAGCCCGGGTCTCGGTGCTCTTTTCCATAATCTCTAAACGACCTGCTTCACGCCACATATTCCAGGCCAGGTAGAGTAAATAGACAGCCCCACCTATTTTTAGTACCGAAAAGAGCTGGGCGCTCATATTAAGGAGCGCTGATAAGCCCAATATGCTGGCCAAGATATGAGGAACAATCCCCAGGGTACAGCCGACAGCAGCGACAAGGCTGGCACGCCATCTGAGAGTAAGCCCCGTAGTAATGGTGTAAATCACCCCTGTCCCTGGGATAAGGACCACTACAAGCGAGGTCAGAAGAAATTCTGGATTAATCATACTTTGTCTCCATGATGAAGTTTTTTCAGCCGCCCAACGCCGCCATTGTGCCGCCGCTTACCACGTCACAGGTATTGAACTCTTGGACAAAACAGCGGCTTGGCCGGTCGGCACAAATGGCATTGATAGACGGCGACTTGGGCTATACGTGTTAAGGTCAAAAATTGGGCAGGGAGCCGGTCAGCCACATCACAGTGTAGAGACTTCGAAAGCCTCGCATCGTTTAATCACTTGGCCTGGCGGGGACAGCCTGAGCCTCTTCTCTGACGAGGCCGGTTTGGTTCAAATTCGCCTCGGTGAGGATCGATCGAAGCAGCGATCGGGCTGACCAAATCATCTGTTCCTTCGCTTCGTCGCGCGACAAACCAGCCACGTCGCACAGCCAGACGAGTGCTTCTATGCCGGCCGACGTCCTGATGGCGTAGACAAGGCGCATCACGGTTTGTTCGGGCAACTGCCCCGACAGTGGCTCAAGCGCATCCTTCAGCCAATCAATCACGCGTCCCCGGCGCAAGAGCAGATGCTCTCGCCGGCTTCCCTCTAGCTCAAGGGACAAACGCAACGCGGTGCGGAGGGCCGCCTCGTTGCCGATGGTCATACGTAGGTATCCGTCTAGAACCAAGTCGAGACGGGCCTCGATATCGTCAGGTGGATGGTTACCGAGTATCGACTGGAACGTAGTCTCCGGATACGCTGCGACCAACAGATCGTGTTGATTCGTGAAGTACCGGTAGGCTGTCGTCCGTGAGATCGAGGCTGCGGCCGCAGCCTCCTCGACCGTCGGTGTGATGCCGGTGTCGATTAGTCTACGGGCTGCATCGATTAGGGCTTGACGGGTCCGCTTCTTCTGCGCAACACGACCGGTCTTCTCATAAGGGCTTGACATTTTTATCATCCTATCGTAAAATGGTACTCAGGTGTCCATAATAGCATCTTACTGCCCATAATTGATTTAAGCAAATATAGGAGAACAATATGAATAATCCAATATTGGCAATCACTCAGCAGGAAGAAGTTGACAGCATCTGGTTCGGAGGCGGCCTTATCATCTTCAAGGTGACGAGCGAGCAGTCTGGAAACGCCCTCGTTCTCTTTGAGCACGCTGCCAGCCGTGGCAAGACGACTCCCCTTCATCTACATGAGCGTCACGATGAGACAGGTTATGTCCTCGAGGGGGAGCTTCTGCTGTACATCGACGGGGTCGAGAAACGCGCCGGACCAGGTGACTGTATTTTTATTCCAAGAGGCAAGCCACATGCGCTCCTCGTCACCTCTGAAACGCAGCGATCGCTGTGGGTGGTCACGCCCGGCGGCGCGATGGAGACCTTCTTCCGTCAAGCCGGGGAAGTCGCGTCGAGCCAAACGCTACCCCCGCCAAACATCGATTTCGCTCGCCTCCGCGCCGTTGGCGAGGGAACGGGGGCTATGAAGGTTATCGGTCCCCCGCCCTTCCCGGCCGCTGCAATCGGCTGAGAATGCTGCATCCGTCATCCGTCTATTAGATAGCCCTATCTATCCTTAACACTGCTGGCGACTCTCATATAAAAGCCGCCAGCAGACGAGGCGCTCATAAGGCCCACCCTGTCCGATAATCCGCGACTGAAACGCCCCTAATTACTGCTCTGATCGCCCGGCTGCCTACTTTTGTGCTGATCCGCTGCCCTTCTTATCAAACCTGCCTAACGCTGAGTACCTGAAAAAGAAGTTGTACACCATTACTTCAGCGTTTTCATTAGAAATTATTTCCCATCAAATTGAACTCTTCCAACAGTTCGATAAGCCTATTATGACATAAACTAAAGCTAATATCAATAGGGCGCCAATGGCGCAAGTCGAAATCTGGGGGGTGAGGGGATCGGGAGAAGGGATTAGGGGAGCCATCGATTAGCCTGGCCTACCAGCGGAGTTGATCCTGAGCCTACCGCAAGGGCATCGAAATGGCATGAACGGCGAAAGTTCCCCGTTACCAATCACCGTGATCCCTTAGCTGTTACTAGTAACGGGTCACGAATCACCGTGATTCCTT
>JAGRCC010000750.1 GCA_020433785.1 Anaerolineae bacterium | reverse complement strand
TGGATGTCAAGTGCGTAACTCCTACACAGATAGACACAGATGGTCACAGATTTTTATCTAAATTTTGATATTATCAGTGATAATCTGTGTCTATCTGTGGACTTTAGAAGACTTTTAAAACAGACTCTAAACTAAAGGGTGAGGAATTTATATGGCGCGGTGCTCGAACTGTGGCGCTGAACTGCTGGACACGGCTCGCTTTTGTCACAACTGCGGCCGGCCAACCGGATTAGCGTCTGACGAGCAAAGTACTAAAGCGAGAACGGTCGCTTTGCCGTCTGACCAGGAGGGTCAAACGGTATTTGTGCCGAACGATCCGGCCAGCAGCGATCAGGGAGCTACTTCCCTACTTCAAGATATCGATGATATTAATGAAGACGATGGGTCTACCATAGCCGTATCTGAAAATTGGCCGGCCGATCCGGCCCATCCTACCGAGCCTCAACGGGGTGAGAGTCCCACTAGAGGGGACAACGCCACGGCCCAACGATTAGGTGAAGGTAGGGCTAAGCCGCCCTCAACCGGCACCGTGGCGCTGGCCGATGTCGATTTACCCAAAAATTCATCCACCGTTTCCCTGGATATCGAGGCAGAAGCCAACCCCGAATTGGCGTCGCCACAGCCTATTTCGCCCTTTGATCGGGACCAACTGCTGCACAATCGCTACCGGCGGCTCAAAATTTTGGGGCGGGGGGGCTTTGGGGCGGCCTTTCTAACCGACGATACCAAACTTAACCGGGCTTGTGTCATCAAGCAGTTAGTCACTTTCGGCAAGTCGTCGCGCGAGGTTTCGCTATACCGGGCTAATTTCGAGCGCGAAGCCCAACTGCTGGTGGCCCTCAACCATCCCGGCCACCCCAACATCCCCGAAATTTACGACTATTTCTCCGAAGCCGACAGCAACTATCTGGTTATGAAATACATCGAAGGGCGTAACTTGCACGACGTCCTCGATCAGAGCAACAACCAACTGCCCTGGCGCGAAGCGGTCCGGTATGCGATAGATGTGTGCAGCGCGCTCTATTATATGCATACGCATGGCAATGAGCCGGTTATGCATCGCGATGTGAAGCCGGCCAATATTTTGCTGGGCGACGACGGCCGCATTTGGTTAGTTGATTTTGGTCTGGCTAAAGCCACCCCGGTAACTAATGCCGGCGACTCGACCGAAGAAACCCGCGCTTACGGTAGTGTCGGCTACAGCCCCCTGGAACAGTGGTTTGGTCAAGCCCAACCGTCATCGGATGTCTATGCGGTCGGGGCCACGCTGCATCATCTGCTAACCGGGGTTAGCCCGCTGGATGCTTACGAGGGTAAATCGAACATTCTCAAAATCAAGGAACTTCACGGCAAATTCACCCCCATCCGCGAGATCGATGCCTCGCTGCCCAAAGCGTTGGAAGAAATCATTATTCACGCCACCGATGCCGATCCGGAGAAACGCCCCACCCCGCTCCAACTCCAAAAACAGTTGGCGGCCCTCATTTCCAGCGACCAGCGCACCGCCCTGTTTACCTTCAGAAACGGCGAGTCGGCCCAGACCGTGCCGGAACTGGTTGATTTGTGTGATAAAAATCGACGCGAGGCGGAAGCATACCTTTACCAAGGTGATTTCGAACGCTGGTTTCTGTTAATTAATCGCAATGATTTGGCTGCCGCGGCCACTCAAGCTGTCAAGCAAGGCACCGATAAAAAAGATGGCCTGGAGCGATTTCTGCATTTAATCCTGCCTAATCTTTTTCTCCGCCGGCTGCGCAAGGCCACGGTTCGGGTGGCGATTCTCATCGCTCAATTTATCATTATCGCGGCCATTATTTTGATTCCGCTGGCCATTTGCAGCTCTTACGTGGGCGGCTGGTTTTTGCAGCGATCCATCAGTACGGTGGACTGGCCGTTCAACACCCTCAACGTTGACGAGGATAATGTCTACACCGAAGACTTTTTGACCGAAAAGTTGGACGGTATTGCCGGGGCTTATCTGGGCAATCTGCAAGTGGACGCCAGCTCACCCAGCCGCGTCAATGTCAGCGGGGCGCTGTGGGGGCTGCCGGTGCAGCTGCCCATTACGTTGACCCTACAGTCTGGCAAACCCAATTTTGAAATAACCACGCTCAATGACTACCCGCTCTACATGTTAGGTGATAACGTCAGCGCCGGCATCAACAGCGGCGTCGATGAAGCCTTCCGGCAAAGTCCGGTTGATCTCACCGATCTGACGGTCAATGATCAAGCGGTGGTCTTTCGGGTGGCGGACAGCGACAATCCGGATCGTCCGCCGTTTGCCACTGCCACGCCCGCGCCGACCCCCACGCCGACCCCCACGCCGACACCGACGCCGGTACCGGTGACGTTGGTCGTGGTGTCGAATGAGTTGGATGATGACGTGATATTGGAAGTTACCGGAAATGAGTGGAGCGGCTCGCTCGATCTGCCGCCTAAAGATGTTCAGATTCTGGAGCCGCCGTCAGGGGTCTATCAATACGTGGTCAAATACAAGGACGTTAACCAGATTGCCGCCCAAGGCCAAGAGATTTGGACTCTAAATAAAGCTTATCGGCTGCGGATCGGGCGATTGGATCAGCAGTAGTTTTCATACCCCCACCCTATCTTCTCAAAAATAAGGGCTTTTGTAGGACTAATTTATAGGCATCACCTGCGAAAATTATGGGACACAGATCACACGGATCACACGGATTTTCACTGATCGAAATAGGGATGATCCGTCTAATCCGGCTCATCCGTGTCCCATTTTTGGTTGTGGGTTCGCGACTTTATGCAGGGATAAAGTAAGCCTCGTTCGGCGGTCGGTACGGACGGTTCGGCGGTCGGTACGGATGGTTCGGCGACGGTACGAACCGTTCGGCAGTCGGT